>WGCX01000248.1 GCA_015493575.1 Desulfobacteraceae bacterium
ACAAATGAACGATAAAATCATGACTATTTTTAATCCAATGGAAAATATTTGCAACCGTTCTTCTGAAAACAGAAAAAAAATTCTCGTGATGGATGAAGAACCATCCATAAGGAGGCTTGTACAACAGCAACTGGTCAGATTGAATTACGATGCTGAAACTTGTAGGGACGGTGCTGCAGCAATTTTGTTGTACAAAAAGGCAATGGAATCGGGAAGTCCTTTTGATGCTGTGATCCTTGATCTGACCCACAGCTGTGGTATGGGTGGCATGGATGCCATCAAAGGACTTCTTAAAATCGATCCAAATGTTAACGGCATTATTTCCACAGGTTATTCCGGAGATCGGGTAACTGTTTATTTTACAGAATATGGCTTTCGTGGTGCTCTGATCAAACCTTATTCCATGGCTGAATTGGAAAATACTTTATCTGAGGTCATCCATGGAGACAAGCAATCTCGTTCAACTTATAAAATTTTCGATCCAAAACTCATTTAAAAAAATTAATATGATACCCGTAAAGTAAATGCAGTTATTAAGAAAGACCTGATTTTGACAAAGCAACAAATGCTCTTTTTATGTTCGTATTGAGGCACCACTTGGCAATGCAGATCGGCCTCATTGCCGTTATTCAGTAACAAAATGAATTGAAAGATTAATATGATAATGAATAAAATCATTAATAAAATCATTAATAAAGTCATGGAAATGTTTATTTTTTTCATGATCCTGTTACTTATACCTTTCGTGTGTTTTTGTACTGCCTCTGCCGACCGGTCGGAAATAAATTCATCTAATGCTGTGCAGGCAAAAACAGGTTCTGCCAATATTGCCCGGACAGAAACGGATAGTGATCCTGCAACAATTTCTGTGGTTTATTGTTCCAATATTGCCCCATTTGAATTTACAAATCAGCAGGGTGAGCCCGATGGGCTTATGATTGATTTCTGGAAATTATGGGAGAAAAAAACAAAAATTCATGTCAAATTTAAGCCTGCTCTCTGGGGAAAAACCCTTGATATAGTGCGTAACGGTGAGGCAGATGCCCATGCCGGACTTTTTTACAATAAGGAAAGGGACAGATACCTCGATTACAGCCGCAGCCTGTCTCAAACATCCACCAGTATTTTTTTAAGTAAAAATATCGTTTTCCCGGAGACCTTTGATAATATTTCTGCCTACAGAATTGGTGTAATTAAAAAGGATTTTGTGGAAGGCTATCTGAAAAAGCACCTTCCCGATGCCGCAATTGTTGAATATAATGATTATGGGGCTCTTATAAAAGATCTTAAGTCAGGAAAGCTGAAGGTGTTTGCAGCAGACACCGCAACAGGGCTTTATTACCTTGGTGAAAGTGGCATTGTCTCGTTGTTTCATTTTGATAATAATGCTCCTCTGTACACCAGCAAGTGGTACGTTGCCGTCAAAAAAGGTAATAAGCCGCTGCTTGATCTCATTAATTCAGGTCTGGCGTTAATTACCCCTGCAGAAAGAAAAAAAATTGAAAGACGCTGGATATCTGTGAGATCAGCTAAAGATAAGGGGGCAGTTGTTGTCGCAGTTCCAAGTGATTATCCCCCGCTTTCAATGATAGATACCAACGGAGAAGCCTCCGGATTTCTCATTGACCTCTGGAGGCAATGGGGGAAAATTGTCGGTAAACCCGTTAAATTCAGAATGACTAACTGGGCTGATACATTAAAAGGAGTAAAAGAGGGATATGCCGATGTTCATTCCGGTTTGTTCATCAATGATGAACGAAAAATCTGGCTTGATTTTTCCATTCCTCTTCTTAAGATTGATACTGCCATTTATTTTAAATCAGACGCCCTTCATCTACACCTTAACGAGATGTCAGGCCGGAAAATCGGTATAATTAAAGGCTCATATCAGGTTTCGTTTATCAAAAAACTGTATCCGGGCATCCGCATTATTACTTATCTTCATCTGTATGATATAATATCTGCCCTGTTAGATGATAAAATTTCAGCAATTGTTACAGAAGTTCCTGAAATGACAGGGGACCTTCAGAGGATGGGGCTTGAAAAAAACATATCAAGGGGGGATATAATTGTTTCAAATGCCATACATCCTGGAGTCCTGAAAAAAAATAAAAAGCTGTTGTATATGGTTAATCACGGCTTTGCATTGATGCCTGAAAAAGATCTTTTAACACTTAAACAACGCTGGCTTCCCCATAATAATGACTGGGAACAATTATTAAAATGGCCTGCAAGGATCGGAACCTTCATGATTGTCATTATCTTTGCGGGATTTTTATGGAATTATAAACTCAGAAGTGAGATTATTCATCGTCGTGAAATGACAGAAGCTCTTGAAGAAGCCAAAAAAATAGCTGAAGAGGCCAAAAAACAGGCTGAGCAGGCTAATAATGCAAAAAGTCTTTTCCTTGCCAATATGAGCCATGAGATAAGAACACCCATGAGTGCAATTCTCGGCATGAATAAACTGGCACTTGAAACTTCCCTTACAGACAGGCAGAGGTATCTTCTGGAAAACGTTCAATCATCCTCATCGAACCTTCTCATGCTGCTGAACGATATACTTGATTTTTCTAAAATTGAAGCCGGCAAACTTGACATCAGGAATGAACCATTTTCATTAAATGAACTGCTTGACGACGTATATTCCTTCATGAATCCCCAGATTGTTGATAAGGGGCTGGAATTTAAAATTCATGAAATTAAAGGAATTGAAACGGAAGAAGAAAATTTTTCTCAGAGTCTTGTGGGTGATAAGCTCAGAATACGTCAGATTCTTTATA
>WGCX01000249.1 GCA_015493575.1 Desulfobacteraceae bacterium
TTATAATAGTAAATAAACATAGTGATTTAATATTCCGATTTAAGTGCAAACTGCCTGGGGCAGGTTCGGGTCCTGCTGAAAAAACCTCCCTGTTTCAACAATTGTGGGTTAAGACACAAAATCAAGCGGCAGCCGGGTTTATGAGTTTTTTTGTAAAAAACTACAGACACTCCTCTATTTGATCGATAAATCTGCTTCTCATGGCGTATTGTCCCTTTCTGTAACCTGCATGGGAAAGAAAAAGAAACCTCTCCGCCCTTGTCATGGCAACATACATGAGCCGTCTTTCCTCCTGAAGGGCTTTTGCCCCTGAATCAAGGGACCTCCAGTGGGGAAAAAGGTTTTCTTCACATCCCACTATGAACACAGTTTCAAACTCAAGCCCCTTTGCAGAATGTATGGTTAAAAGGGCCACCCCTGTATCTTTTTTTTCCTCTTCTTCATCCTTATCTTCCCTGATAAGAGCTGCTTCCTCAAGGTATTCAATAATATCGGTTTTTTCCCCTGCAGTATGGATAAGCTGTTCTATATTTTCTTTTTTTGATATAAATTCCGCCTCTGTTTTAGTTTTCTTTTTAAGGTATTCATAATACCCGGTTTCAGAAACAGCCGTTTCAATGGCTCTTCCGGGGGACATATCCTTGATTGTATCCAATACATGAAAAAGACCGGTGAGGTTTTCATGTATTTTTTTGGTAAGCATTCTTTCTTTTACCATTTTTCTTGCCGCATTCTGCAGACTCAGGGTTCCGGTTTTCAAGGAGCCTATCTTTTTTATCATTGCAGGACCTATGCCACGTTTTGGAGTATTTATTATTCTCTCAAAGGACACGTTGTCATCCAAAAATACAGAGGCGCTTAAATAGGAGTTAATATCAAGGATTTCCATTCGTTCAAAAAACCCCTGTGCCCCCATTAAAGTGTAGGGGATTTTCCTGAATCTGAATGTTTTTTCAAAGGAAAGGGAACAGAATTTTGTTCTGTAAAGCACGGCCATTTTATCAAGGGGTATGCCATGTCCATTGCTGTAAAGGGTTTTTATTTTTGATGCAACCCAGTTTGCCTCCTGCATTTCATCAAAGAATTCATGGATTTCAACACTCCCGCCTTTTTTCTTTGAAAAGCATTTTTTCTCCATTTTATCGGCATTAAAATCGATCATCCTGTTTGCAGTCTGTACGATTTCATCTGCCGATCTGTAATTTCTTTCAAGCCTGAATATCTTTGCATTATCATATCTTTTTTTAAATTCAAGGAAATGGTTTACATTACTGCCCCTGAAACCGTAAACAGCCTGCCAGTCGTCACCTACACAGAAAAGATTGCCATGATCGCCCAAAAGAAGCCGGGTCAGCTCATCCTGGATATTATTTGTATCCTGATATTCATCAACAAGAATATATGTAAAATAATTTTTGTAATAATCTCTGATCTCCTTGTAATCCCTTAATATATCGCGTGTTTTGATGAGAATATTATCAAAATCAACACTGTTTGCCTGTTTCAGTTTTTTTTCATATTCATTGAAAATGTCAATTATTTTTATGCCGTGCATTAAAGGCTTGTTATCAAAATATTTTTCCGGGGACCCTGAATTTTTTGCCTTTGAAATTATAGATATGAAATTCCGTGCATATTTTTTTTCAAGGTTTGCATCCACCATAAGCTCTGTCATTAATTTCTGCTGGTGATATACTGAGCATATCTGTATGGGAGAAGAATATCCGAGCAGATGGCTGTGCTTTTTAAAGATCACAAGGCACGCTGAATGATAGGTCCTCACCCAGGAAAATTTTTCATATCCCATGCGGGTTGCTTTAAAAAGCCGGGTTTTCATCTCATCGGCTGCCTTATTTGTGAAAGTTATGGCAAGAATTCTTTTGGGATCATGACCTGATTTTATCAAGTGCAGAATTTTTGCGGTGAGTGTCCTTGTTTTGCCTGAGCCTGCCCCGGCAACTATTAAAGCCGGTGAACCGTTGTGATTCACCGCTTCCTGCTGCTGTTCCGATAGTTCCATATTTGATTTATCTTTATTTTTTTATTTTTTACATCACGGATATATTCAACGGTGGTAATTGATTGAAATGCCCAAACAATATCATTTACGGGTTTATCCGTATCACCAAGGGTTTTACCCGTAGGGGCAATCCCTTGTGGTTGCCCTGTTTGCCAGGTTATCCAAATTTTGGATTATTATTGCCTTGCGATGTTGTCATTAAATTTTTAATTTCAGTTTTCGATGATTTTCTTTAAAGCGGTTTCAATTTCATTTCTAATCCTTGCAAGACCTGTTTTTGTTAAAGATTCAAAACGAAGTACAAGGGCCGGCTGGGTGTTTGAAGCCCTGACAAGTCCCCAGCCGTCATCATATATTGCGCGCATTCCATCAATATCTATGACTTCACGTTGTTTTTTAAACTGGTCAGTGATTTTTTTAACAACATCAAATTTTATTTCATCACTGCATTGTACTCTTATTTCAGGTGTGGTGTAAGTTTCGGGCAGATCCGCTATCAGCTCAGAAACTTTTTTATCAGTTGCGGACATAATTTCCAGTAGTCTGCACGTTGCATACAGGGCATCATCAAATCCAAAATATCTGTCGGCAAAAAACATGTGACCGCTCATCTCTCCTGCAAGGGCTGCATTTTCTTCTTTCATTTTTTTCTTGATCAGGGAATGACCTGTTTTCCACATAATTGCCCTGCCGCCGTGTTTTCTGATATCATCATACATGGTCATTGAACATTTAACTTCGGATATAAATGTTGCTCCCGGTTTTCTTGCGAGTATTTCCCTTGCAAATATAACCACAAGCTGATCACCGTATATAATGGAGCCGTTTTCATCCACAATGCCAATCCTGTCGGCATCCCCGTCATATCCAACACCAAGATCCAGTTTTTTCTCCTTTACAAGGGCTGTTAAATCCAGCATATTGTCCTTTACCGTGGGGTCGGCAGGATGATTGGGAAAATTGCCGTCCATATCACAGTAAATATCATGAACTTCGCATCCCAGATTTTTCAGAACCGGAAGGGCAGTCACTCCACCCGTACCATTACCCGCATCAATGCCAATTCTTATTTTGGCGGAGATATTTATATTTTTTTCAATATATTCCATATAGAGTGTGGTAACATCAATTTTTGTCAGGTTTCCCCTGCCAGATGCATATTCCTGTTTTTCAATAATTTTGCGAATTTCCTGGAGGCCATGGCTGTGTATGGAGTCAGATCCGTTCATAAGTTTAAAACCATTATACTCTGCAGGATTATGGCTGGCAGTTACCATGGCTCCGCCCTGAACATCAAGGTGATGAATTGAAAAATAAAGAACCGGCGTGGGGCATATTCCAATATCAATCACATCACATCCCGTTAAAAGTATCCCCTCAATGAATCGTCTGGAAAAAGGCAGAGAACTGTTTCTGCAGTCCCTTCCCACGGTGACTTTTATCTTTCCGTCTTTTTTGATCATTGTGCCATAGGCTTTTCCTATTGAAACTGCATCATTTTCCGTGATATCCTTTTCTACAATACCCCTTATATCGTATTCTCTGAAAATTTCAGGATTCATATTCTCTCCTTATAAAATTACAGTTATCGCCGTAAAAATGCCGGTTAAACTCAGGTGCCAATATGGCAATACCTTATCTCAAATATGATTATCAGTCAAGGTACACGGTGTTGCACTTTTTTAATGAAACTGGCGGTTTCAGTAGAAAGCAACTGATCCATTTTTTGTGTGTACCATGATACAATCATGTCTTATAAAATTGTATTATATTTAAGCCGTGGTCTTTTTTAGAGCATTACAACTGTTTTTTTTGTTGAGGGACCGAGCTGGAGTAAACCCCCCTTAACGATCTTATGGCTGTGGAGAGAATTGTTCGTTTGGGCGGATTTTGTCTAAATGGGAAATAAGCCGGCACGATGCTTGCATATATTCAAATAAATTATTCAGACCTGAAATTACACTTTCAATAACTGCCATGAGGTCGATATGAATAGCGTTACAATGCATCAAAGAATCAAAAATTTTGGCGAACATAGAAAGAATATTTGCTGATTTGTCAAAAAGGAGTTCTTTATTATAAAAAAATCATGATATTAGTTCATGTCGGAACATATAAACCTTAGACCTTTAATCGCTGTTCAATTTCATCTCCGATCCTAACTGATATAAGGAAAAATTTTTAACCACTCCAAAGCAGTTTCGTTTTGGTATCATGGCCGTGACATTCAATTTTATGGAGGCAATTATTATGAAAAAATATTTGATAATAGGAAATGGTGTGGCTGGTACAACGGCTGCAGAGAAAATTCGTAAAAATGATCCCGATGGATTGATTACAATTGTTACAAAAGAAGAAGTGCCTTTTTATTCCAGGATAAAACTTCCCGATTTTGTTGCCGGTCTTGCCGATAAAACAGATTTGATTATTAAAAATGAAAAATGGTACTCAGATTATAAAATTGATCTTAGGCTTGGAGTCACAATTACAGATATCAACAGTATAAGAAAACAGGCAGCAGATCAGGATGGAAATGTTTTTGACTATGATTCCCTGTTAATTGCAACGGGAAGCAATCCTTTTATACCTCCGGTTAACGGAAGCTCAAAAGACAATGTTTTCAGCCTCCGTAGTTTTGAAGATGCTGCAGGTATTGTCAAAGCTGCAGCTTCTGCGGATAATGTGGTTGCCATCGGCGGTGGCCTTCTCGGGCTTGAGGCTGCCCACGCACTTATCAAAAGGGGAATAAAACTTGTTGTTGTTGAGTTTTTTGACCGGCTTCTGCCGCGTCAGACGGACCCTCACGGTGCACTGCTGCTTAAGGAGATGCTTGAAAAACAGGGATTTGGGTTCAGGCTTGAGGCAAAGACAAAACAGATAACAGGAAAAAAGGCTGCAGAGGGTGTACAACTGGAATCAGGGGAGGAACTCAAGGCCGACATGGTACTTTTTTCTGCAGGGGTCCGGCCGGATCTTGGCCTGCCTGAGAAAACAGGGCTTGAAACGGATCGTGGTGTTATTGTTAACTCCCGCATGGAAACCAGCCTTGAAAATATTTATGCTGCCGGGGATATAGCCCAGTTTGAGCAGACAAATTTCTGCATATGGCCGGAAGCACAGGAGCAGGGAAGGGTAGCCGGTGCAAATATGGCAGGCGTATCAGAAGAGTTTCAAACCATTGTCCCGTCCAACAGGTTGAAAGTTGCTGGCATTGATCTTGCTTCAGCAGGAGATATTAATCCTGATAATCTCCTTGAAAGTGAGATAGAGGAAAGCGATGGTATATATCGCAAAATAGTGAAGAAAAACAATAAAATTGTCGGCTGCATAATGCTTGGCAGTACAGCAGGGTTTTCAGATATTGTAAAGCAGATTGCGGGAAATACTAATTAAATTATTATCACAATGAACATGAACATGATGGAGCTGTGAATTTTCTATTTTCATATTTTATCCCCATTTAATTCGCTAAATGATCGTGGGAAAAATTTATTGTGGATTTTTTACAGAACTGTCAAATGTCTTAAGGAGGACGTATGGCTGAATTAAAAGGAACGGAAACTGAAAAAAATTTATTAAAAGCATTTGCAGGAGAATCCCAGGCACGTAACAGATATACCTATTTTGCTTCCAAGGCAAAAAAAGAAGGTTATGTCCAGATTCAATCTATTTTTGAAGAAACTGCCAACCATGAAAAAGAGCATGCCAAAAGACTGTTCAAATATCTTAAATCCGGTGCAGAGCTCGAAATTACCGCAGGATTCCCCGCCGGAACCATTGCAGGAACCATGGACAACCTCAAGGCTTCTGCAGCAGGGGAACATTATGAAAATACAACCATGTATCCTGAGTTTGCAGCCAAGGCAAGGGAAGAAGGTTTTGAGAATATTGCAAAGACCTTTGAATCCATTGCTGTTGCCGAAACATACCACGAAAAAAGGTTTCTTACCCTTGTGAAAAATATTGAAAAGGGCATTGTATTTAAAAGAGAAGAAAAAGTTGTATGGCGCTGCAGAAACTGCGGATACCTGCATGAAGGAACTGAGCCACCTGAAGTTTGCCCTGCATGTGCCCATGCAAAGGCTCATTTTGAATTGGTACCGGAGAATTATTAATTTTTAATTTGACGTATTACTCGATTATCAAGTTTTTATTAGACATTAAAGAATTGAGAGGGTCAGGCTTTCCTTATTGTCATTATCTTAACTTTTGAGATTAACATATATTTACTGTTTGATAACAACGAATAAGAAAAGCCTGACCCCCGTTTTGCAAAATTTTCAATTAAAAAATTTGATAATCGAGTTATCTGTCATATTTTTCAGAAATCTTCAAAATTATCATCTTCATCAAAAGGAATAACCTGATCGGGACGTACCTCAGTCGAACCATGTGCCAGCATTTTTTTCCGGCCGTGTGCAGATGATATTTTCCGGCCGTGTTCAGATGACATAAGATGACGGGAAACAGGTTTTACAGAACGTTTTTTCAGTCCTGTACCTGTGTTTTCATCCTTTTTCCCGCTTACAAGCATGACAAGTTCACCGACAAAATCCTTTAACTGCTCGGCCTGGGCATTCATTTCCTCTGAAGCTGCGGCAGATTCTTCCGTATTGGCGGCATTCTGCTGAACAATCTTGTCCATCTCGACAATGGCGATATTTACCTGTTCAATCCCATTTGACTGTTCTTTTGATGCTTCGGATATTTCAGCCACAAGGGTGCCTACCTTGGCGGAACTTTCAGCAACCTGAACAAACGCTTCATTGGTTTCTGATACGATTTCAGAGCCTTTGTTGACTTTTTTCACTGTTCCTTCAATAAGTTCAGCTGTATTCTTTGCAGCATCGGCAGACCTCATGGCAAGGTTTCTTACCTCATCGGCAACAACGGCAAAGCCTGCTCCTGCTTCCCCCGCCCTTGCAGCCTCAACTGCAGCATTTAAAGCAAGCAGATTTGTCTGAAAGGCAATTTCATCAATTGTTTTTATAATCTTTGATGTTTCCTCGCTTGCCTTTGAGATCTCTTCCATTGATTGTGTCAATTCTTCCATTGATCTGTTGGCATCTTTCACAACCTCATTTGCATTTTTCATGAGATTGTCTGCGTGACCTGCATTTTCCGCATTCTTTTTTGTCATTGAAGACATCTCCTCCATGGCAGATGAGGTTTCCTCTATGGATGCGGCCTGTTCCGAAGCTCCTTCGGCCATGGACTGGCTTGAAGATGCAACCTGGCCCGATGCCGATGCCACCTGTTCCGCTCCCTCACTCATTCCGCGGGCAATGGCATTTATGGGTTTTGTAATTGAGCGCGCCAGCAGAAATGCAATACCGAGAACTGCAACAACAGTAATAAGTGACAATATTATGGTCAGCCATTTAATGGCGTTTACCGCGGAAAATGCTTCTGCCTTGTCAATTTCAGCAATAAGAGCCCATACTGTATTGCCTATCTTCAAAGGAGTAAACGCGGAAAGTACGGGATTGCCGTTGTAATCAATAATAATCTTTGCGCCTTGCCTGCCGGAAAGGGCTTCCCTTGAGGCCACAGTATCAACACTTCCAGCGGAATGATTGGCAAAGGATGCCTTAACCGAATGTTTTGAAGGATCAAGAAAGCTGTCAGATCTCATGAGTTTATCGCTGCCCACAAGATAGGTCTCCCCGGTCTTTCCCATGCCTTCCCTCTGCTGCATTATATCATTGATGGCTTTAAGGGAAAGCTGCAGGGCAACAACAAGTTCAGTTTTTCCGTTATCCATAACCGGCTGGGCAACAAAGGCCGCAGGTTCATCATTGCTCGGGGCATACGGCGCAAAATCCGCTATTCCGTACTTACCTGAACTCTTCACCTGCCTGAATAATTTTCCAAGTCCTGAATCTGCATATTTACCATTTTCAAAATTGGATTTATAATCTTTTTCTTTTGCAACGGTATAAAAACAATATCCATCGGGATTGATCAGAAAAAAATCGTAATAGCCGTATAACTGCACATATTTTTTATAAAAATACTTTCCTGCTTCATCTTTTGGGCACAGGGCTTCCGAAACTTCCATTTCAGCAAGAATTGCCCAGCGGGTTCCAAGGATATCAATGGGAGCATATGCACTTAACACGGGAACTCCATTATAGCCTTTCTCAATTTCAGACCCTGTTTTACCCTGTAAAGCCATGCCGGCACTATTTGTATCAACCCTTCCCTTTTCAGGATTTGCAAATGATGCCTTTACACTGTGATTATCAGGATCCAGAAATGAATCGGAGCGCATGAGCCTGTCCTTTCCCACAAGATAAACTTCTCCTGTTTGACCTAATCCTGTCCTCTCGTTTAAAATCGCCTGAATTTTTTCAAGGGATAATTGAAGCGCAACCACACCTGTCTGTACGCCTTTACTTAGAATGGGGGCAGCTATAAAGGCCGCAGGCTCTCCGTTTGAAGGGGCATAGGGTGCAAAATCCGCAAAGGCGATTTCTCCTTTCAGTGCCTTTGCAACGGCTTTGCCAAGCCCTGTGTCCCTGTATTTGCCTGTAACAAGGTTTGTACGATAATCCGCTTCTTTTGCGTGTGTGTAAACGCAGAGTCCATCTTTATCAATGATATAAAAATCATAATAACCTGTGCTTTTAACAAACCCGTCTATGATATTTGCATATCTTTTATATTCATCGCTTTTCTGTTGTGTTTCAAGATAATCCTTAAACTGTGCCATGCCTTTTGTGCAAATGGATCTGTTCTGCTGTGCTTTTATATCTATTATGGTCTGATAAAGCAGCAGCTTAACGGCACGGGATTTATTATCACGGATGGACTCAAGTTTGTCAAATGCCTGTCTTCTCAGAGTGCCAGCCATTTCCACTAATACGCCCATATCTTCCTTTCTTTCATTAAAAAATTTAATAATTTCAGCTTTTTTTACGGCACGCATGCTTTTCAGCTGGTTAAAAGCCGCAAGGGAAAGGGCGTTTTTTGATTTGTAAAGAGATGTTATGCTGCTAACGGCAAAAGGGACAAGACCGATAAGAAGTAAAAAAATTATCAATTTAAATTTTAAACTCATTTTTTTCATCATTCTGTTCTCCTTTTAAATTATTTATATTTTTTTAAACTGTTAAAATGAGTGTAATCACAAAAATTTATAAACCTGTAAAAATTTGACACACTACATTGATTTTTTAAGGTCTCCAAGTTCACCTGCTGATAACACCTTGTCAATATTTAACAGAATTTTAACCGATCCTTCTGCTTTTGCCAGCCCGAGTATATATTCCATTTCCAGTGTTGTACCAAAATCAGGTGGATCTTCAATATTCTCCTCCTGAATGTTCAAAACTTCCGAAACCGAATCCACAACAATGCCAATCAGTATTGTCTCTTCTTTCAGATCAATTTCAACAACAATAATGCAGGTTCTTTCATCATAGGGAATTTCTTCCATATCAAATTTAAGCCGTAAATCCATAACAGGAATCACCTTTCCCCGCAGATTTATAACACCTTTGACATAACCGGGAGTTCTTGGTACCGATGTTACGGGCATCATGCCGATTATTTCCTTTACCTTGAGTATGCCGATACCATACTCTTCCCTGTTCAGGGTAAAAGTAAGGTATTTACCGGTTTTAATGGTGGCGGCCTTAATTGCCTGATCCATCGTTTCGACCGAGTCTGCCATTTTTAATTCCCTCCTTTTAATTTTTTTTATAACCGCCATGAGGCGGATCTGAACTGCGTTACAGTGCCTCTCAACAAACATAGAAAGAGTATTTGTAACTTTGTCAGAAGTGAGCTCTTTCTTATAAAA
>WGCX01000250.1 GCA_015493575.1 Desulfobacteraceae bacterium
GTCCTGTAAAATGGCATTATAAGATATTCAAATCCAAATGCAAGCATTATCCAGTAAATGGAATATTTAAGACAGATATGTCCCTTAAAGTTAAATCTCTGGTCTGAATAATCCCAGAGAGAAGTGTTAAAAAAATAGCGGGCCGCAAGTGCAGATACAAGTTCAAGACCCGTGGTGGTGATAAAATAACCAATAATTTTTATTATTATAAATGCTTTGCCGAAAAGGTATATATCCATGGCAAGCAGTAAAGCCCCTGCGCCATAGAGGGGAAGATAAGGCCCGGTTAAAAGTCCCGGATTGACAAATTTTCCAGCGGGAACAGAACGATAGCACACCTCAAGTATCCATCCTGCAATGGAAAAACACGCAAAGGTAAAAAATATATTTATTATCTCAGGATTCATCTATTATTTTTTCCTTTTTTCTTTCAAACTGATAATAGATCACCGGAATAAGGATCATGGTTACAAGGGTTGAAACAAGAAGTCCTCCCACCATGGTAATTCCAAGGGGATTCCACACTTCAGCTCCCACTCCCGAAGAAACAGCCATTGGTATCATTCCGAAAAGAGTTGTAAACGTTGTCATCAATACCGGTCTGAGTCTGTTTCTTCCTGCATGGGTCACAGCCTGGAAAACCTTTTCCCCCCGTTTCTGCAGTATATGGGTATAATCAAGAAGAACAATGGCGTTGTTCACCACAATACCTATGAGCATTATAATACCCATGAATGAAATTAATCCAAGGGTGACATGAAAAAAATAAAATGCATAAAACACTCCGCTGAACGCAAAGGGCAGAGAGAACATGATGATAAAAGGATCACGCAGATTACCGAATAAAGATGCCATCACCATGTACACAAGGATAATTCCAAGTATGAGAAGCTCTGTTAAACTTTTGAAAGCCTTGTGCTGTTCCTCTATATCTCCGCCAAAACTTATGGAAATATTATCGGGGATCTCCATTTTTTTTAAAAGTTCCTTAATATCGGAATTTGCATTTCCAAGGGATTTCTTAAATAAATCAGCGTCCACCGTAACTATTTTCTGTCTGTTTTTGCGCTGTATTTCAATGGGGCCCATTCCATTTACCACCCTGGCAACATTTTTCAGGCGTATCATTCTGCCGTCCTGGGTAAAAACAGGGGAATCAAGCAATTTGTCAAGGTTGTCTTTATCCTTATCAGCAAGCCTTGTAAAAATATCAAATCTGTCACCCCCGTCTGTAAATTCGCATGCCTTGTTTCCGTAAAAATAATTTCTAAGTGTAGCCGAGATAAGAGCGGTACTGATTCCAAGCATGGATGCCTTGGCACGATCTATTTTTACCCAGAGTTCAGGACGTTGATCCTTCTGGTTTAAATCGATATCCACAAGGCCCGGAATCTCTTCCATTCTTTTTTTTAATTTATGGGCAAAAACGATAAGCTGGTCAAGATCAGATCCCTGGAGTTCCACGGAAACAGGTTTTGACCCGCTGCCCATTAATGCACTTGTCATCATGTCCTGTGCCCTTACCTTTATTTTACTGACCCCTGGAATCTGATTCACCCTTTTACGTAAAAGAGCTGCAATTCCCTTTGCGCTCCTGTTCCTTTTATCCCTGTCAACGAGTTTAAATCCCACCTCACCACAGTTGGGACCTTCATCAAAGCCTAAGGCCACGCCGTATCCTTTTTCAGACTGGCCGTCAAATCCGTATGAATGTCTCATCTCACCGGGTTTTACTATTGTATCTATATTTTTTAATATGGCTTCAACAACCCTGTTGGTTTCCTCAATGCGCGTTCCTTCACTTAAGCGGAAAGTAACATCCACGTCTCCTGTATCCGTTGCAGGCAGAAATGAAGTGGAAAGAAACGGGATAAGGGAAATACTGCTTAAAAAAACGGCTATACTCAGCACAATAACGCTTTTTCTGTGCCCAAGTGCCCAGGTGAGAAGATATTCGTATCCCCGTTCAACCGAATTAAAACCGTTCTCACTTATTTGATACAATTCTGCCATGAATCCCATCCGGGGATTAAGGCTGTTTTGTTCCTTATTTTCCAATATTTCTGCAGGATCATCATCTTCCCTGATTCCTGTATCTTCTCCGGTTTGAGAAATTTCTCCGGTTTTGGTATTTTCTATGTTTTTGGTAATTTCTCCGGTGTTTTCTGCTGCTGAATTTTTTTCTGAAAGGACATCTTTTCCACTCTTTGCAGTTTTAAAACTTCTCACCCATTTTGAAGACAGCATGGGTGTCATGGTAAGGGCCGTGAAAAGGGAGCCTAAAATTGTAACTATGATGACAAAACCAAGCTGCTTGAAAATAATTCCTGCAAGCCCTGAAAGAAACATCAGGGGTACAAACACAACCACCGTTGTCATGCTGGAAGCTGTTATTGCCATACCCATTTCAGAAGCACCTGTAATGGCAGCATTTTCAGGGCTTAACCCTTTATCAAGGTATCTCACTATATTTTCAAGCACAACAATTCCGTTATCCACGACCATGCCCGATGCAATGGCAAGCGACATCAGCGATACAAGATTGATGGTGTATTTGCCGATATATAGGAAAATAAATGCAATGATCAAAGAAAAAGGTATGGTAAGGGCTATGATGATGGAAGCTTTAAATCTTCTTAAAAAAATAATTGTCACAAGAACTACAAAAAATATACCCCATAATAATGATGCCCTTAAGTTTTTTATGGAAGTTTTAATGTTCTCGGCATTATCCGTTGTAATATTGATCTGTACATCAGAGGGCAGTGTTTTATTAATTTCTGCAAGCTTTGCCTTTATCCTGTCAATTACCTCAACGGTATTTTTTCCTGCCTGCTTCTGTAAAATCAGGATGATGCCCTTTTTCCCGTCTCCCCAGCCGTTTATATCACGGGGTTTATAGGAATCTGTTACTTTTCCAACATTTTTAAGATAAACGGGATTCCCCTTAAATGACCCGATAATTGTATTACGGATATCATCCATTGTCTTGTAACGGGAAGGAACCCGGACAAAGTATTCATGGAGTCCGGATTTGATATTTCCCGCTGGAATGTTCATGTTTTCAGCGGCAAGAATCTTGTTGATTTTCAACAGGGAGAGTTTATAACCTTCGATTTTTGCTAAATCAAAATACACGTTTATCCTGCGGCGCAATCCTCCGTATAGAATTATGGCGCCTACTCCCGGAACCCTTTTCAATTCATCGGATATATGTTTATCAACCAGCCTGTAAAGTCTCGGCCAGGTTCTGTCTCCTGTTATATTCATGAAAAGGATCGGTGCACTTGCACTGCTGAATTTAAATATCATGGGTGTTTCAGCATCATCGGGCATATCGCGTTTTGCAAGTCCAAGCTTATCCCTTACATCGTTAATTGCCACGGACAGATTTGTCCCCCAGTTAAATTTACAGGACACAACGGACAGGTTGTCAAGGGATTTTGATGTGAGTTCATCAAGATTATTCACACCGTTTACATGGTCTTCTATGGGCCTTGTCACCTCTGATTCCACGTCCGATGCACTTGCCCCGGGCCACGTGGTTAAAATGGAAATAACCGGGGGGTTGATTTCAGGCAGCATATCAATATTGAGCTTAAAAAGGCATAAACTCCCGATTAAAATCAATCCGAGAAAAATCATGAGAGCTGCCACCGGCTGTTTTACTGAAAATTCAGGAAGCTTCATTATTTTTATTTCCCATCCCCAATACTGCTTTTGTCTGTAATGTTATTATCAGTGATATTATTATCCGTGATGTTATTCTCTGTGATATTATTCTCTGTGATATTAATATTCTGGCTTACACTGTCTTTGATGTTATTATCCGGTTTTACACTGTCGGCGTTAATACTGTCCGTGCTGATTTTATTGTTTTTGTTTCGGTTTACGACCTTCACACTTACTCCGTCCTTAAGTTCTCTCTGCCCTTTTATGACCAGCTGGTCTCCCTGTTTAAGCCCGGAAAGAATTTCTGCAGAATTATTTTGTATAATTCCTGTTTTAAGGTTTTTCAGACGGGCCTTTCCATGGTCAATTGTAAATGCGTAATAACTGCCGGTACCCGACATTTTGATTAATCCGTCAAGGGGAACGGCAAGGGCTGTTTTTTCTCCGGGATTTACCCTTACATGGGCAAACATGCCCGGGCGCAGTACAAGCTTATCATTGGGAACATGTATTTCAAGCTTTACAGTCCTTGTTCCGGGGTTGAGGTCAGGATAGATCATAAAGATTTTTCCTGAAAATATTTTCCCGGGACAGGCATCGGTGTAAAATGTGATTTTCATACCCTTTTTAATTTTATAAAAAGCAGATTCGGAAACATCTGCGAGAAGTTTCAGTCTCTTTTCTTCGGCAATACGTAAAATTGGAACCACGGGATTTGAAAAACTTCCGGGATCAAGATAACGATCCGTCACAACACCTGATATTGTGGCAAATATATCATGCTCCTTATAGATCACCTTGAGCTCCTTAAAAGCCGCTTTTGCTTCTTTTACCCTTGCTTCTGCAGCTTTTAATTCAGCTGAAACATGATCCAGTTTCTGGCGGGATGCAGCTTTGTGCTTAAAAAGACTTTTTATGCGGAAAAAATCTTTTTGCAGAACATCCCTGTTTGCAGCTGCAAGCTCCACCTGTGCTTTTGCACGATCCATCTGTGCTTTGATCCGGGATTTTTCAAGCCGGGCAATAAGCTGTCCCTTTTTAACAAAATCTCCCCTGTGAACCATAATTTTTTCAATAATTTCTCCTGGTATCCTCGGATATATTTTAACACATTGAAAAGGTAGGAAATCACCGGTTACCTCCATGTAATCGTTGATTTTTTTTCTTTTAACTATACAGATCTGTACCGGTATTTTCTTATGGTTCACAACTTCAGGTTGTTTACGGTTTTTAATTTTCCAGATATTTACCGCAGTCAATGTCAAAAAAATGATTATACAGAGTGTTGTAATAAAACCGATCCATTTTCCCTTTTTTTTCCGTTTTAATTTTTCCATTATTTTTCTCCCACTGCACGTGCAAGTTCCGCCTTTGCAATTCTATAACCGTAACGGGCGGAAAAAAGGTTAACCTCTGCATTGGTGAGAAAAGTCCTTGCATCAAGAACCTCGGTGGATGTATTGACTCCCTGCTGATACTGGATATTTGTGATTCTGAAATTTTCCTCTGCCTGGGCAAGGGCTTTTTCTGCCGTGTCAATATTTTGTCTTGCAAGTTTTATATGCTCAAAGGCAGATTTCACTTCAAGAAGAATGCTGTTTTTAACCCCTTTTATCTTCTGTTCAAGTGCTTTTTTTTCATGCAGGGCTTCTGCTGCATCGGCCTTTGTTTTACCCCAGTTGAATATTGTCCATTTTGCCTGAAGTCCCACAATTATATTATGGTCGTTGGCATAATCATTATTGGAAGCAGTTATATTATCACCTGACCTCTCATATCTTCCAATAAGGGTAATAGAAGGGTAATAAGCGCTTTTTATTAGTTTAACCCCAAGATCAGCCGTTTGCACGGCAAGTTTTAAATGTTTCAGTTCAGGCCGTTTGTTTACAGCTGTTTTAAAAAGAACAGGAAGTTTATAATTTTCCTGCAATGAATCAGCAGATTCTCTATATTCCCTGATTCTAATTTTATCCGTGATATTTCTTGATAAAACAGTATTTAAAGCGGCAAGGGATATTGAGACACGGCTTAATGCCTTAACTCTGTTCTGACGGGCCTGGGCAAGGGCAACCTTTGATTTTAAAAGATCATTGTAGGGAACCACTCCCTGGTTATAAATTGCCTCTGCATCATGGACATGGGCCTTGAGCTGTTTTACCTCCTCATCTGCCACTTTCAGGGCTTTACGCGTCAAAAGCACTTTAAAAAAAGCTGTTTTAGCCTGCTTGGCAACATCAAGAACCGCCTGATCTTTTATAATTTCACTTATATCCATACCAAGGGCTGCAATTTTTCGCCTTGTTGTCAGGGCAAATCCTGTGAACACAGGCTGGGTGATTGTTAAATCCCAGGCAAAATTATTATTTGGCCCAATGGCATAGGGACGTCCTCCAAACACTGCATAAGGGGCATCATTTAAATGATTATACGAATACGAAGAGGTGAGTTTCGGAAAAAAATCCGAGTCTGCACTTTTCTCTTTCTGAAAAGAAGCTTTCTCCCTTTCTTCTGCCTGCCTGATAAGAAAATTGTTCAAAATTGCTTCATCCACGGCAGTTTTAAGGGTCAATGGTTTTTCATCAAATGTGTTTTTTTTATTTTCAGCTGCACAGGGAAAGGCAAAGCCCGTAAAAATAAAAATTATTAATAGAAAAAAGAAAATACGCTTTGTTTTCAATTTTTCATGCCCTTTTATTTTTTCAATAATCTTTGTCATTTGTAAATTCTATCCCCCTGTTGTTTTTGTTCTGCTGTTTCACTATTTTACGGTTTTATTTTTTCAGTCCTGCTCTTATCAGGTTGCAATCCCATCCGGTTTTACTTTTTTAATTTTGTTTATGTTTTCAATTTTCATTTAATGCTATTGTAAAGGAACCGGTCTGATTTGATCCTGAATGCAAAGTCCCTTTAAAAAGATATCAAGTATGGATTCTGCATTTTCAGGGTAGGGGTGCTCATCGGGATTTTCAAGCCACAAAAACAAAAATGCATTGGTCATGGCATCAATTGCAAGGGCAAGGCAATAAGGATCATTACCCTTTGTAAATATACCGTTGTCAATGCCGTCCTTAAAAACAGAAGCAAGAAGGTCAAGGGTTTTTTTGTGCTTATCCCTTATTTTCCTGTCAATACCTGTTTTAAAATTAAAACCTGTACCATGGGTTTCTGCAAAATAAAGCTTAACGATCGAGACCTTTGAAGTGAATATATCTCCTTTCACCTTGATATAATTTTTAATTTTTTCAATCTCGTTGCCGGGCTCTTCAATGGCTTTTACAAGGG
>WGCX01000251.1 GCA_015493575.1 Desulfobacteraceae bacterium
ACATTAAAGATTTAAGAGGGTCAGGCTTTCCTTATTGTCATTATCTCAACTTTTGAGGTTAACATATATTTATAGTTTGATAACAACGAATAAGAAAAGCCTGACCCCCGTTTTGAAAAAATTTCAATTAAAAAACTTGATAATCGAGTATAATATATTTTCAGTGGGATTTGCCCCTAATATAGCAAAACCACATTTTATTCTCCTTCACGCAAGGATATTTCCCTACGTAAAATTATTGTGATTTCTGTATGTTATATGATGGTACACATTTTATCAAAAAAAAGATACAAGAAATTTAGTTTAACATCATATAAAAATAAAATCTATTATTCTTTTTAATCTTTTCCGGGTCTGCCCCATGGCAGTTATACGGAGAATTGCCATTATTTCCTTGACAAATATTGCTGTTTAATTTAAATAGGTATGTTTCTATGTGAAGCATATTGTTTAATAAATTTTGAAACAAATTAAATACTTAGGAGAAAATAAATGGCTGTACCAAAGAAAAAAATGTCAAAATGCAGGAGTAGAAAACGGCGTACGCATCAAAAAGTTGCAGTGCCCACCATTGTTGTCTGTCCCGAATGTCAGGAGGCAAAACTCCCCCATGCAGCATGCCCGTCATGCGGAGCATATAAGGGAATAAATGTTATGACAAAGGACGATGAGGAATAGGCTTACAAGGAGGCTGTCTGACCAATGAGCATTGAAACAAAGGTTAAAAAAATAATAGCTGAAAAACTTTCCAATATTGATATTGATGATATTGTGTCTGAAGCGTCCCTTGTGGATGATCTTGGAGCAGACTCCCTGGCACTTGTTGAACTGGTAATGTCCATGGAAGAAAATTTTGATATTGATATAGATGACGAAGATGCTGAAAAACTGATTACTGTCCAGGATGCCATTGACTATATAAAATCTAAATCATAAAATGGACGTCATGGCCGGAGCATGTTTACCCGCTTCCGGCAGGACTCCGGCCAAAAAATCAAATGTTTCACACAGGAGAGATCAATTTTATAAAATGAATAAAGAACCTGTTATTATCGGGAGTGATCATGCCGCATTCCGGCTTAAGGAAAAAATAAAAACTTTTATTGCAGGTCTTGATGTTGAAGTAAAAGATGCAGGAACATTCAGTGAAACTTCTGTAAATTATGTTGATTTCGGGAAAAAAGTTGCAGGGGCGGTCTCTTCGGGTGAATTTTCAAGGGGGATACTGCTCTGCGGTACCGGCCTTGGAATGTCCATGATTGCCAACCGGTTTCCCCATGTCAGGGCAGCGCGCTGCAGTGACATCCTCTCCGTCCGTCTAAGCCGGCAGCACAACGACTCAAATATTCTCGTTCTCGGCGGACGTCTTATCGGTGATATTCTTGCCTATGAACTTATAACAACCTGGTTTGAAACTCCATTTGAAGGTGGAAGACATTCTGACAGAATTTCCTCCATTGAACACTGGCAGGATTCATAATCAAAAACTATAGATCCCTGGAGGTATATTATTGGGTTTAACCTGTATTGAAAAAATCGATTCTGAAGCAGCCGGAATAATTCTTGATGAACAGAAAAGACAGGAAGACGGCCTTGAACTTATAGCATCGGAAAACATAGCAAGCCGTGCTGTCATGGGCGCCCAGGGCTCTGTTTTCACAAATAAATATGCTGAAGGATATCCTGGCAAACGTTACTATGGAGGGTGTATAAATGCCGACAGGGTTGAAAATCTTGCCATTGAACGCGCCAAAAAACTTTTCAATTGTGATTTTGTAAATGTTCAGCCCCATTCAGGTTCCCAGGCAAATATGGCCGTATATTTTTCTTTTCTTAAACCAGGGGATACGATCCTTGCCATGGGACTTTCCCAGGGAGGACATCTTACCCACGGAAGCAGTGTGAGTTTCTCAGGAAGGCTGTTTAATTTTATCCATTATGGATTGTCTAAGAAAACAGAACTTATAGACATGGATGAAGTGGCAGATCTTGCAGAAAAGCACAAACCGAAAATGATCGTTGCCGGTGCCAGTTCCTATCCGAGAATTATTAATTTTAAGAAATTTTCTGAAATTGCAAAAAACAACAATGCCCTGTTTATGGTGGATATGGCTCACATAGCAGGGCTTGTTGCAGCAGGAGTCCATCCTTCTCCCATACCATTTGCCGATGTTGTCACAACAACCACCCACAAAACCCTTCGTGGTCCAAGGGGAGGAATGATACTTTCTTCGAAAAATAACGGCCCTAAAATCAACAGCCAGATTTTTCCCGGGATTCAGGGCGGCCCTTTAATGCACGTAATCGCCGCAAAAGCTGTAAGTTTTAAAGAAGCTTTAAACCCCTCCTTTGTTAAATATCAGAAACAGGTTGTTTTAAATGCTGAAACCCTTGGTCAGTCTTTAATGAAAAAAGGAATAAGACTTGTTACAGGCGGAACCGATAACCACCTGATGCTGGCCGACCTTTCTTCGATTAATCTTTCGGGCAAAGATGCCGAAACAAGACTTGGCATGGCCGGAATCACTGTTAATAAGAATTCCGTTCCAAACGATTCAAGGGGTCCTTTTATTACCAGCGGAATAAGAATCGGAACTCCATGTCTTACATCCCGTGGTATGGGAATTAAAGAAATGGAACTTGTGGCTGACTGGATTTGGGATATTTTAAACGACGAGACAAAAATCAAACCTGTTCGTGCACAGGTTAAGGAACTCTGCAGAAAATTTCCCCTTTATGGGGGTCAATGTGAACATTTTGGATAAGAAAACAGCTGACAGACCGTCGTGGCATGAATATTTCATGGGTATTACAGAGCTTGTTGCAGGCCGTGCAACCTGTATCAGACGTAAAGTCGGTGCTATTCTTGTAAAGGATAAAAGAATTCTATGCAGCGGTTATAATGGTGCGCCTTCAGGAATTGCCCACTGCAGTGAAACCGGATGTTTAAGGGAAAAACTCCATGTCCCTTCCGGAGAACGCCACGAACTGTGCAGGGGAGTGCATGCTGAACAGAACGCAATTGTCCAGGCGGCATATCACGGTATCTCAGTTAAAGATTCCGTTCTTTACTGCACTAATCAGCCATGCTCAATCTGTGCAAAGATGATCATAAATGCAGGTATCAAAAAAGTATATTTCAGGAATGAATACAACGATGCCATGTCCGAAGAGATGTTTTCCGAAGCTGGTATTGAACTTATCAAATGCTGAAAAAACCGGAATACTCCCACAGTGAGAAAAAAATAACATGAAATGTCCCTATTGTGGCAGCTTAAACAGCAGGGTGACTGATTCACGTCTGACCCCAAGCGAATTTGCAATCCGCAGGCGCAGGGAATGTCAAAATTGCAGGCGCCGGTTCACCACCTATGAAAAAGTTCAGGAAATACCCATTGTAATCGTTAAAAAAGACGGCAGAAGAGAGGACTTTAACAGGGAAAAAATTCTATCCGGTATTAAAAGAGCCTGTGAAAAACGAGCCATCAGCATGGATCAGATAGAAAAAATTGTTGATTTAATTGAACGTGAATTAAGGGATAGCAATGAAAAAGAGGTTCCTTCAAAAATTGTGGGAGAAAAAATAATGAAGGCTCTTCATGCACTTGACGGCGTTGCCTATGTGAGGTTTGCCTCTGTTTACCGGGAATTCAAGGATATCGGTGATTTCATGAAAGAATTAAAAAGCCTTATACCTCCAAATACTTGATGAAAATTCAAAGAGAAGAAACAGGCAAAACCATAAATAAAAATCAAAATAATTCCATAAAAATATTTTTATTTTAAAAGCAATTCCGCCATTGATAATTTCAGAATAAAAGATTATATCCTAAAAAAATATGAAACAAAAATTAAATTTATGAGCATACCGATGAATGATTCGGATTATATGAAACTTGCCCTTTGCCTTGCTGAAAAAGGAAGGGGTTATACCTCTCCAAATCCAATGGTGGGAGCTGTTGTTGTAAAAAACAATATGGTTGTTGGAAAAGGATGGCACAGGGGCGCGGGCCTTGCCCATGCAGAGGTTGAGGCGATTAATGACGCAGGTGAAAAAGCAAAAGGAGGAGACATTTATGTCACTCTCGAGCCGTGCAACCACTATGGAAAAACGCCTCCATGTACAGAAAAGATAATCAATGCGGGAATCAGACGTGTTTTTGTGGGAGCCCGGGACCCTAATCCATTTGTTGCCGGAGGAGGAATAGATTTTTTAAGGCAAAACAAAATAGAAGTAAAAAAGGATGTATGCAGAAAAGAAGCAGAAAACCTTATTGAAGATTTTATATGGTATGTTAAAAACGATAAAAAACCGTTTGTTATCCTTAAATGCGCTTCCACATTAGACGGAAGACTTGCGACATCCACAGGGGATTCAAAGTGGATCACCAATGATAAATCCAGGGCCTTTGTGCATAAACTAAGGCATGGTGTGGATGGTATAATGGTGGGAAACGGGACCCTTAAAAATGATGATCCATCCCTCACCGCAAGAATAAAAGATTTTGATACAAGGGACCCGAAAAGAATAATTTTAGATACTAACCTTTCCATTGATTTAAATTCAAAAGTTTTAAATCAGAAATCAGATGCAGTTACCATAATAGCAGCTTCAGAAAATGCCCGGCCTGATAAAAGAAAACAGCTTGAAAAAATGGGGGCAATTGTTATTTGTGTTCCATTGATTGTTAACAAATGTAAAAATGACACAAATTCAGGAAAAAAAAAAGCCACGGATAATAAAACTTATAACAGCAATGCGATGCTTGACCTTGAATTTCTCCTTGATAAGCTTGGCTCCATGGGAATAATGAGTGTTTTAATTGAAGGAGGGGCCACATTGATTCATTCAGCCCTCATGGAAAAACTTGTTAATAAAGTTTTCTTTTTCATGGCACCTAAAATTCTCGGTGGTGATGACGGTGTGCCGGTATGCAGGGGAAAAGGCCATAAATTCATGAAAGATGCTTTTCAATTACACGACCTTGACTTTATGAGGTTTGATGATGATATTCTCATTCAGGGTTATTTAAAATAACCGCCATGGGGCGGATCTGAATACTCTCAGACTACCTCTAAGAATCAAAAACTCTGACAAATACAGGGTCGAAGACGCGAATAAAAACGACCACGGGGCCGATCCTGATCAGGGGAGAAGGTAAAATATGTTCACGGGAATTATTGAGGGCTGCGGAACCATAAAAAAAATACTGGCCAAAGGAGAAGGTAAACGGCTCTCCATATACAGTGATTTTGATCTTTCAGGCAGTAAAATTGGTGATTCCATTGCAGTGAACGGGGCATGTCTCACCGCCGTGAGCCTGAATAAAAGGATGTTTGAAGTTGATATGGCACCTGAAACCGTATCAAGAACGAGTTTTAAACATCTTGTCTCAGGTGCAAGGGTAAATATTGAAAGGGCCTTAATACTGTCCGACCGTATCGACGGACACCTTGTATCCGGTCATATTGACGGTACGGGAAAAATAGCATCAATAACAAACAGAAGCAACGCTGTTATTTTTTCCATTGAAGTTGATCCCATACTTGCATCTGAAATGATTGAAAAAGGCTCTGTTGCAGTGGATGGAATAAGCCTTACCATTAACAGACGTTCTGACACCGATTTTGAAATAAGTGTTATCCCCCATACAGCGAAAATAACAACTCTTGGATCTAAATCTGCTGGGGATGAGGTTAATATTGAAACCGATATGATAGGGAAATATGTAAAACGATTTCTCCGGAAAACCTCTTTGTCAAAACAGGAAAAAACAGATAAAAATAAAAAGGATATTACCATGGAAATCCTCGCAAAAAACGGATTCCTATAACGGCCATGAGGCCGGGCTGAACTGCGCCGCGGAGCCTCACAACGAACATAGAAAAAGCATTTGTGACTTTGTCAAAAGTGAGCTCTTTCTTATAAACCGATAAAAAACCGCTGAAAATCACAAAAAAATATTTATTAAAACGGAGTATTGATAAATGCCGCATATTACAATTAAACAGGCCATTGAAGATATAAAAGCCGGACGTATGGTTATTCTCGTTGATGATGAAGACCGTGAAAATGAGGGTGATCTCACAATGGCTGCAGAAGCTGTTACACCTGAAGCCATAAATTTCATGGCAAAATACGGAAGGGGCCTTATCTGCCTTTCCATGACAGGAGAAATGGCTGACAAACTCGGACTGAAAATGATGGTTGAACATAATACATCACAGTTTGAAACCGGATTCACCGTTTCCATAGAGGCAAGAAGCGGTGTTACAACGGGTATTTCAGCAGCGGACAGGGCCACCACAATCCAGACTGCAGTGGCAGATGGTGCAACTGCTGCCGATCTTGTAAGACCAGGTCACATATTTCCCCTGCGGGCAAAAGACGGTGGTGTTATGGTCAGGGTCGGACAGACAGAGGGTTCAGTTGACCTTGCAAGGCTTGCAGGACTCAAACCTGCAGGCACAATCTGTGAAATCATGGATGAAGACGGTACAATGGCAAGAATGCCTTCCCTTGAAAAATTCAGCGAAAAACACAATATTGGCATATGTACAATTGCAGATCTTGTTGAATACCGCATGAAAAACGAATCTTTTGTTAAAAAAGCTGCCGATACAATGATACCAACGGCCTTTGGAGGAGAATTCAGGATAATTGCATATGAAAACAGCTTTGACAATCTTACCCATATTGCCCTTATAAAAGGCGAGATAGATCCTGAAAAACCGGTTCTTGTCAGGGTTCATTCCGAGTGCATGACAGGTGATATTTTCGGCTCCATGCGCTGTGACTGTGGAGATCAGCTTCACAAGGCCATGGAAATGATGGACAGGGAAGGATGCGGTGTTGTCCTTTATTTAAGACAGGAAGGACGCGGAATAGGTCTTGTAAACAAACTTAAAGCCTATGAACTACAGAGACAGGGGTGTGATACGGTTGAGGCAAACCTTAAACTGGGATTTAAACCGGATCTCAGGGATTATGGTATAGGTGCACAGATTCTTGTTGACCTTGGTGTAAGACAGATGAGACTTTTAACCAATAACCCCAAAAAAATGGTTGGACTCCAGGGTTACGGCTTAAGCGTTGTTGAGCAGATTCCCATTGAGATTGAACCCAACGAGTATAACAAGGGATATCTCCAGTGCAAACAGCTTAAAATGGGACATCTTCTCAATGTATGCTGATGCAAACCTTTCATTGAAAAAAACAGGATAAAAAAAATGTCTAATATTATTGAAGCAAGTCTTCTTGCAGAGGGAAAAAAATTTGGGATCATTACGGCAAGGTTCAATGATTTCATAACTGAAAAACTTGTCAACGGTGCATTGGATGCACTTAAGAGAAGCGGTTGTGCCGATTCAGATATAACAATTGTAAAAGTACCCGGCGCTTTTGAAATTCCGCTTGCAGCAAAAAAAATGGCAGCTTCTGAAAAATTTGATGCCATCATATGCCTTGGCGCTGTAATCAGAGGAGCCACATCTCATTATGATTATGTCTGTGCAGAAGTTTCAAAGGGTATTGCCACTGTGAGCCTTGATTTCGCCCTTCCGGTTCTCTTTGGAATACTTACAACAGATTCCATCGAACAGGCAATTGAAAGAGCTGGAACAAAATCCGGAAATAAAGGTTTTGATTCAGCCCTTGCGGCCGTTGAAATGGCTAATCTCATGGAAACAATAGATAATAACAAGGTTTAATCCAAAAATGGCTAACCGCAGACTTTCACGTGAGCTTGCCCTTCAGTCCCTTTTTTATTTTGACAGGGATAAGGAAATAAAAGACTCTGAAAAACTTGTTGAGTCTTTTAAAAAAAATTTTGGAGACAAGATAAAACTCTCTGATGAATCCTTTTTTACGAAACTGGTTCATGGTGTCATTAAATCCAAGCCGGAAATTGATCTTATTTTGCAGACATGCTCAAAAAACTGGAAGATTTCAAGGATGCCAGGGGTTGACAGAGTAATAATGCGTATCGCAATATTCGAACTGTTGCATTGTTCCGATATACCTTCCGTTGTTTCCATAAATGAAGCTGTGGAAATAGCGAAAAAATTTGGAACAGCTAAATCCGCTGGTTTTATCAATGGTGTGCTTGACTGCATTCGTGTTGAACAAAAATTATAATATATTAACACTCCATGAAATGTCCGTATCTATAGATGAATAAACAGATTTTCATATCAACAGTATTGAAATTTGTATAACGGCCATGAGGCCGATCTGAAGACTCTCATTCGGCCTCACAACAAATATGGAAACTCTTATTTTAGAAAAATTTACAGGAGTTTCTTATAACGGCCATGATGCGCTGCATCACAACAAAAATTGAAAGTTAAATTTTAAAAAAACAGAATGGTTCTACCATTCTGTAACTTATTGAAA
>WGCX01000252.1 GCA_015493575.1 Desulfobacteraceae bacterium
ATGAAAAATTAAATTTTATAAATTGTCTGATTAATTTCACAAAACAAAACTTTTTAAAAGGAACAATTTAAGAGACTTGATTAATGGCTGATTTTTTTTCAGAAATGTTAAGTAACAAAACTTTTTTTCTCATTGCAGGCCCATGTGTGATTGAGAGTTATGAGACAACCCTGCAGACTGCAGAATATTTAAAAAAAATAACGGATAGACTTGATATCCCTTTTATATTTAAATCTTCTTTTGACAAAGCCAACAGGACATCAATGAAATCTTTTCGGGGACCGGGATTTATTAATGGCCTTGAAATACTTGATAAAATAAAAAAAAAGCTGGATATTCAAATTATTTCGGATATTCACCTTCCAGATCAGGCAGAAGAAGCAGCAAAAGTCCTTGATGTCATCCAGATACCCGCTTTTTTATGCAGGCAGACCGATCTTATCTGTGCAGCAGCTGAAACAAAAGTTCCTCTAAATATCAAAAAAGGGCAGTTTATGTCTCCATTTGAGGTTAAAAACGTTATAGGCAAGGCTGAATCTGCAGGAAGCACCGACATCAGCATAACAGAAAGGGGAACAAGTTTTGGCTATAATAATCTTGTTGTCGATTTCAGGTCCATTGATATTATAAAAAATATGGGTGTTCCCGTTGTTTTTGATGCAACTCACAGTGTTCAGCTTCCAGGCGGCAGTGGTACGTCATCGGCAGGAGAAAGACAATTTGCGCCTACCCTTGCAAAAGCAGCCGTTGCAGCAGGAGTTGACGGAATATTCATTGAAACTCATCCCGACCCTGACAGGGCTTTATGTGACGGCCCCAATTCCATTCCCCTTGATCAGATAGAGCATCTTCTGAAAACGCTTGCGGCAATTAAAAAAGCAATAACTGCCATGAGGCCGGACTGAATATGTCCGGATGGGCTTCGCGGCATAGCATAAAAAAACCACCCTGATACTCAAAGTTTTTCACATAAAATTTAAATCAGCGAATTATTTAAAGCCATGATTCAGACAAAACTTAAAAAAATAAAACTTCTTCTTCTCGATGTTGACGGTATTCTCACCGATGGAAGCATCATGTACACCAGCAAAGGAGAAGAAATAAAAATATTCAATGCTAAGGATGGACTTGGTATAAAACTTCTCATAAAAGCAGGAATCAAAGTTGGCATTATTACCGGAAGAAAATCACAGGCACTTACATCAAGGTGCCATGATCTTGGTATTGATATTGTTTTTGACGGTATACAAAATAAAATTAAAGCCCTTGAAACAATATTGAAACAAACGAAAATCACACCTGAAGAAACGGCTTTTACAGGTGATGACCTTCCCGATCTTCCGGTAATGAAAAGAGTCGGATTATCCATTACCGTTCCCGATGCATCCTGCCATGTTATTGACAGAGCTGACATGGTAACAGCTTTCCAGGGAGGTCATGGTGCTGTCAGGCAGATATGCGAAGATATTTTAAAAGCAAAAAATCTGTGGAAAAAAACAATGGCGGAATTTCTTTGATGAGATTAAAATTGAAATCAAAACCTTTCACACAAAAAAAATTGAAGATAATACTGGTTTTAATCCTTGTTTTGATTGTGTCCGGTCTGTGCGCAACATATTTCTATAAAAAATTTTCATCCCGAACGATTTTAATAAAAAAATTGAAAATTGATTCAAAAGCTGCCCTTGTATTGAACTCCATGCATCAGACATCCACTAAAAACGGAATCAAAGAATGGACACTTGATGCATCTTCGGCAAAATTGCTGAGAGATAAAAACAAAGCTGTATTGGAAGATGTATCCATTGTTTTTTTCATGAAGCAGTCTCAAAAAATTTTTCTTTCATCAAAACATGGAACACTGAATACAAAAACACATGACATGACATTCTCTGACCATGTTAATGCAAAATTTAACGGATACACACTGCAAACTCATACCTTGCATTATAACGAAAAAAGACATATTATATACACCATGGATCACGTCAGAATAAATGATGGCCATGATTCTGTTATTGACGGAGATTCCTTAACCATAGACATCAATAAAAGCAAAACTGTTATTAAGGGAAACGTAAAGGGAGTTTTCAGTGAAAAATCAGATCTGTTTAAAAACAATTTGTAAAAAAATAAACGGCTTAAATTTTTTTATTATTCTGTTGCTATGTTTTTCTTTTCTTACTTCAGGTCCCATATTAACTTCATCTGTATGTGCTGCTGCCCGGAATAAAAAAACAATAGTAAACAAAAAACCGCTAAAAAATAAAAAAAAACTAAAAACCGTTAAAAAAATAAAAAAAGAGAAACCTGTGCTGTTCCATGTAACGTCAGACACCATGATCTCCGAAAGAAAAGCAGGTTTTGTGGAATTTTCAGGCCACGCAGCGGCAAATGACGGTAATTCGGTTATTAAAGCGGATTCCATAAAAGTTTTTCTTTATACACCGCAGGAACAGAAAAAAAGAAAAAGAGAAAAAAAACAGGGGACTATAAAAAAAATAGTCGCGTCAGGCAATGTAAGGTATACTACAGGTAATAAAAAGGCTTTTTCAGATAAAGCAGTTTATACAACGGATAATGAAATCATTGTTTTAACCGGAAAGGCCCCCATAGTAAAAATGGGAACGAGTTTTGTAACAGGGAAAAAAATAACATTGTTTAAAAAAGATTCCAGGGTAATTGTTGAAAGCGGTAAAACAAGACGTGTTGAAGCTCTTTTTAACTCAGAAGACAGAATTAAAAAATAGATGACAAAACTCATCGTTGAAAATCTTGTTAAAATTTACAATGACCGGACAGTTGTAAACGGTGTGAATCTTGAGGTTGATCAGGGGAGAATAACAGGCCTTCTCGGCCCCAACGGTGCCGGTAAAACAACGACTTTCTACATGACCGTGGGAATAATCAAACCGGATAATGGAAAGGTTTTTCTTGACCAAAATGAAATAACAGATTATCCAATGTACATGAGGGCACGTAAGGGAATTGGTTATCTTCCCCAGGAAGCATCGGTTTTCAGAAAACTCAGTGTAAAGGAGAATATAACTGCCATTCTCGAAGCTCTGCCTGAAACGGATCAGGATTTAAACGGAAAGGCGGAAAAGCTGATGCATGATCTTGGCATAGAACGCCTTGCCGACCAGAAAGCAGGTAAACTTTCCGGAGGAGAGAGAAGAAGACTTGAAATTTCGAGGGTTCTTGCCACAGATCCCTTATTTATACTGTTAGATGAGCCCTTTGCAGGGATAGACCCTCTTGCTGTTATTGATATTCAGGCAATAATAACCCATTTGAGTAAACGGGGAATAGGAATCCTGATTTCTGACCATAATGTAAGAGAGACACTCGGGGTATGCGATTTTGCATATATCATGAACCAGGGCACAGTTATTGAATCGGGAGATCCCGATAAAATAACTTCAAGTAAAATTGCACGGAAAATATACTTAGGAGATAATTTCAGACTCTGATATGGCACCAGGAATAGGACTACAGCAGAATTTAACTCTCACCCAGCAGCTTATCATGACACCCCAGCTGCAGCAGGCTATAAAACTGCTACAGCTCTCCCGCATTGAGCTTGCAAATATGATTCAGCAGGAGATGGAAGAAAACCCTGCACTGGAAGAGAGTTTTACAGAAATTCAGCAGGAAAAGAAATCTCCTGAAGAGGACAGATCCTCTACCGATAACGAAGAAATAATTAAAGAAGTTACAATTGAAGAAAAAGTAAGGGAAGATATTGACTGGAGCAGCTATATAAATGAATACAATTCAACGGGCAGGGTATATGCGGAAGTTGACCACCAGGAAGCTGTCAATTATGAAGCTTTTACAAGCAATAAGGAGACCCTTAAAAGTCATCTTCAATGGCAGCTTTTAATGCATGGCCCTTCTTTGGAAGAGGAAAAAATAGGAAGCATGATCATAGGAAATCTTGATCTTGACGGATATTTATGTTCTTCAGTTGAGGAAATTGCAGAGGCAGGAAATTTTAAGCCCCATGATGTGGAACAACTTCTTAAAAAAATGCAGGATTTTGATCCGCCCGGAGTTTGTGCCAGGGATTTAAAAGAATCCCTTTTAATTCAGATAAAACATCTTGGAATAGAAACGCCACTTTTGAAAAAAATAATTTCAGGGTATATCAAAAATCTGGAAAACAAAACTTATAAGAAAATAGCAGCTGACCTGAATATTTCCATTGATAATGTCATTTCAGCGGTTAAAATTATACAATGTCTTGAGCCTAAGCCAGGTAGAAAATTTGCCACGGACGAACCCCAATATATCATACCTGATATTTACGTTTACAGAGAAGGTGATGATTTTAAAATTGTAATGAACGATGACGGGCTTCCAAAGCTTAGGATCAACTCCCTTTACAGAAACGCAGCAGCAAAGGGCAGAGAGCTTCCAAAAGAAACAAAAGCTTATCTTAATGAAAAAATGCAGTCGGCATCATGGCTGATCAAATCAATTCACCAGCGCCAGAAAACAATATACTCCGTCATGGAGAGTATCATAAAATTCCAGAAAGATTTTTTCTTAAAGGGAATTGCATATTTAAAACCCATGATTTTAAAGGATGTTGCAGAAGATATCAAAATGCATGAATCCACCATCAGCAGGGTTACAACTAATAAATATGCATATACACCCCAGGGTCTTTTTGAGCTTAAATATTTTTTTAACAGTTCAATAAGCCGTATAAACGGTGATTCTCTGGCATCTGAAAGTGTTAAGGATAAAATAAGAATCCTTATTGAAAATGAAGATCCAAAGAACCCGTATAGTGACAAAAAACTGTCAGAGTTGTTGGAAAGGGCAAATATAAGCATAGCCCGCAGAACAGTAACAAAATACCGGGAAATGCTCCATATTCTTCCCTCCACAAAACGTAAACAATTTTAGGGGGTTTTACTTATGCAGACATCAGTAACTTTTAAAAAACTTGATCCTTCCGATGCTTTAAAATCCTATGTACAGAAAAAAGTGGACCGGTTTGACAAAATGTTAGACAGTCCGGCCGAGGCAAATGTTGTCCTTTCCGTGGAAAAAATCAGACATATTGCAGAAATCACCCTGACCTGCGACAGGTTGAAAATCCATGCAAAGGAAGAATCCGAGAACATGTATTCCTCAATTGACACCCTCATGGACAAAATAAAAATCCAGATAAAAAAGAACAAGGAAAAAGTAAGACGTCACATGTCCGGTAACAAACAAAGCATTAAAAATGAAGATCTTGCTGTATCGATTACTGAGGAGTCTGTACCACTTAAAAATGATAAAAATGAAATTATTATTGAGGTGATTGATTTTAAACCCATGGATGTTGACGATGCGATACTTGAACTGGACCTTAATAAAAATAATTTTTTTGTGTTTAACAATGCAAGAACAGAACGGGTTAATGTGCTTTACAAAAGAAATGACGGAACCCTTGGACTGATTCAGCCAAGTAGTTAAGGCTTTTTTTCATGTGAAACTCATGTAAAAATTATTTAAAATAAGAGTTGGCTCCGCGCCTTCGGTCCATGTTTTGTTTAGAGGCTGTCTGATAGAATCCAGATCCGCCTCATGGCGGTTATATGAAATTATATGATATTCTTGGTAAAAATGCAATTATTGCAGAACTTGACTCCAATGACAAACAAGGAGTTCTAAGAGAACTTGCCGTTGCTGTTTCAGAGTCGGCAAAAACGGAAAGTAGTGAAATACTGAAAGTACTTCTTGAGCGTGAACAACTCGGCAGTACAGGGATTGGAGGAGGAATCGGCATTCCCCATGGAAAGCTGAAATCCATTAACTCAACTATTGTAGGATTTGGCAGGAGTATTCAAGGTGTTGAATTTGATTCTCTCGACAACAGGCCTGTTTATATTTTTTTCCTGCTTCTCACTCCGGAAAATTCAACGGTAAGCCATTTAAGAGTTCTTGCACATATTTCAAAACTGCTTAAAAATGATGACTTTAAGGATAATCTGATAAATGCTGAATCCATTGATGAAATCAAAGGGATTATTGGTGAACAGGATGAAGAATTTTAAATGAAACTTCACAGAGTATTTATCATAACCGGGCTTTCAGGATCCGGAAAAAGTACAGCCATGGCGGCATTTGAGGATGCTGGCTTTTATTGTGTTGATAATATGCCAATGGAACTTCTCCCTAAATTTCTCGATCTGCCCATGAAAAATGATCAGGCAATTGAAGGCTTTGCATTTGTCATGGACATGAGGGCAAAGGATTTCCTCTTAACCTATTCTTCAACTATTGATTCTTTAAGGGAAAATGGATTAAAGCCTGAAGTTATTTTTCTTGAGGCAGATGAAGACACCCTGCTTAAACGTTACAGCGAAACACGCCGCCATCACCCCGTGTCCCATGAAAAAAGCCTTTTGGAAAGCATAAAGTCTGAAAAGCAGAAAATGCTTTCCATAAGGAGAAACTCAAATAAAATTATCAATACAACCAATTACAATGTTCATCAGTTAAAATCCAAAATTCTTGATATAATCCGAAAAGGTACAAAGATAAGTTCTTTAATGAAAATTAATGTTCTTTCATTTGGATTTAAGTATGGTATACCGCACGATGCCGACCTTGTGGTTGATATGCGTTTCCTTTTAAATCCATTTTTTGTGCCGGAACTTAAAAATCATGATGGAGAATCAAGTGATGTAAAAAAATTTATTATGGCAACAAAGGAAACAGGCATTTTTTTAGAAAAATACTTAAGCCTTATTGACTTTCTTATTCCGCTTTATAAAAAAGAAGGCAAGGCTTATCTTACACTTGCTGTGGGATGTACCGGAGGCCGTCACAGAAGCGTTGTTATTGCCAGAGAAATCTTTGAGAGGCTGAATCAAAAAGGATATAAATCCGGAATTATCCACAGAGACTTAGACAGGGATATAAAAGAGATATGACAGGAATTCTAATTGTCACACACGCAGACCTTGGCAATGCATTAATTGAAGCCGTTGAATTTATTCTTGATGCAAAAATAGAGAACATTTTTTTCATTTCAATAGATATTAAAGAAGATGTGGATTCCCTGCATAAAAAAATAAAGCAGGGAATTAAAAAAGTCAGGAAAAAGGGATGCGGAGTAATAATATTTACTGATATGTTTGGCGGCACCCCGTCCAATCTGAGCTATTCTTTTTTAAAAGAAGGAGATGTGGAAGTTATTTCAGGAGTCAATCTTCCCATACTGCTCAAAGCCGTCAGTATCAGAGATAAAATGGATATATCAGAGGCTGCTGAAACCCTTGTAAAATTTGGCAAAAAAAGTATTTCACTTGCAAGTGGCATTTTAAAGGGCAACAAACGAAAATAACCGTTTTGAGGCCGTTTAATAGTCTCCAGCTCGGCCTCATGGCCGTTATGAAAAACATTTATACAATAATTTGACATCACAATCATCGGAGGTAAAGAATTATGAGTATCAAACTTGGAATTAACGGGTTTGGAAGAATAGGCAGGAGAATATTCAGAGCTGCCCTTAACAACCCGGACGTTGAAGTAACAGCAATTAATGACCTGACAGACACAAACACCATTGCTCATCTTCTTGCATTTGATTCTGTACACGGAAGACTTGACAAACCGGTTACAGCAGATGGAGATGCTATTCTTGTTGATGGTAAAAAAATTGTGGTCAGCGCCGAGAAAGATCCTGCAGAAATTCCATGGAAAAATTCCAATGTGGATATTGTTGCAGAGTGCACAGGAATATTCAGAACCAGAGAAGCTGCTTCTAAACATATAAAGGCCGGTGCAAAAAAAATTATTATTTCAGCTCCTGCAGCAGATCCAGATATAACTATTGTCATGGGTGTAAACCAGGAAAAATACGATCCTGAAAAGCACAACATTATCTCAAATGCTTCATGCACAACAAACTGTCTTGCCCCGGTTGCAAAGGTTATACTTGATAATTTCGGTATTGTACATGGCATGATGACAACGGTTCACGCCTATACAGGTGATCAGCGGCTTCTTGATTTTCCACATAAAGACTTGAGAAGGGCAAGATCCGCAGCTGTTTCAATGATCCCGACAACAACGGGTGCTGCCAAAGCTGTCGCCCTTGTTCTTCCTGAACTTAAAGGTAAACTCAACGGTCTTTCCGTTCGTGTTCCAACGCCAAATGTTTCTCTTGTTGATCTTGTTGCCGTTGTGGAAAAAGACAATATATCAAAGGAAGAGGTTAATCAGGCTCTTAAAAATGCTGCAGACAATGAGCTTTCAGGAATACTTGAGTTCAGTGATCTTCCACTTGTATCTGTGGATTACAATGGCAGCCCTTTTTCATCCATTGTTGATGGACTGTGTACCGATGTCCTGGGTAATATGGTTAAAATATACTCCTGGTATGACAATGAGACAGGATACTCCACAAGGATGGTTGACCTTGCCGCCATGATCGGCAAAACGCTGTAACCGCCACGAGGCGTATTTGGATTTGGCCAGCCGTCTCTCAACAATAAATGAAAATAGCATAATGCCGCCCCCTGTGGATGATAGAACCAGCCCGGGACAGTCGGCGGGTATTTTGCCCTGTCGGTCTAAAGCGCAGGAACTGCGGTCAAGTATGTCCTCAAACAGCCTGCGCTTCTTAACGCCCGGCAGGGCAAAATACCTGATCGCCTTTGTGTCCTGATGGGCTGGATCTATCATCCACAGGGGGCTACGCTGTCGACTCTTTGAACGGCATTTTCATATAACGGCCATGAGGCCAATCTGGTGACTCTTAAACGGCCTCACAACAAATATTGAAACTCTTATTTTTAAAGGAATTTAGCGAGAGTTTCATATAAAAATAAATAAGGAATAATACCATGAACAGAACACCATTGATTGCAGGCAACTGGAAAATGTTCAAAACAGGGGATGAGGCTGTTGCTACAGCAGAAAGGCTTGCAGAATTAAGCCGGGATGTTGAGAATACCGAAATTATGATAGCCCCGACTTTTCTTTCCCTCCCCCTTGTTGCAGATGCTGTAAAAGGGACCAAAATCAAAACAGGAGCACAAAATCTTTTTTATGAAAACCAGGGCGCCTATACCGGAGAAGTATCAGGAGAAATGATAAAAGCCGCCGGGGCTCAATATGTTATCATCGGACATTCAGAGCGCAGGCAGTATTTCATGGAAACCGATGACTCTGTTAATAAAAAGATAAAAGCTGCCATAGAGGCAGATCTTATCCCTGTACTGTGCATCGGAGAAACAAAAACGCAACGAGATGAGGAAAAGGCGTTTTTTATACTTGACAAACAATTGAAAGATGGGTTAAAAGGCTTTCATTCCGATGAATTAAAGAATCTGATCATTGCCTATGAACCTGTATGGGCAATTGGAACAGGACTTACGGCAACACCTGATCAGGTTAATGAAATTCATCAGTTCATAAGGTCTGTTATAAGAACAATATTTGAAGCATCCTTTTCAGATGCTGTAAGAATATTATACGGTGGCTCAGTAAAACCTGATAACGTATCAGGCCTGATGAAACTGAAAGATGTTGACGGTGCTCTGGTTGGCGGGGCAAGCCTTGATGCAGATACATTTATAAAAATTGTAAAATTTAATTAACAACTGAATATAAATTAATGAATAGTTTATTATTGACAATACATATACTGGCTTCCATACTTCTTATCCTTATTATTCTGCTTCAAAAGGGAAAAGGAGCGGATATGGGGGCATCCTTTGGAGGCGGCGCAAGCCAGGCTATTTTTGGCGGAGCAGGTCCTGCTACATTTTTAACAAAGATAACCGCAGTGATTGCAATTGTTTTCATGCTGACATCACTTACCCTTGCTTACAGGGCAGGCCACAGATCCTTTTCTTCTGTAATGCCTGCTTCAGCACCGGTTCCTGTTGAGCAGAAAGCTGTTAACACAAAGCCTGCAGCACAGCCTGTTACACCTCAGAAAGCAGCTGGAAGTAAAACTTCTGCACCTGTAAAAACAGAGGCTAAGCCCGTAGCAAAATAATGTATACGCCGAAGTGGTGGAATAGGTAGACACGCACGCTTGAGGGGCGTGTGGGGCGACCCGTGGGAGTTCAAGTCTCCCCTTCGGCACCAAATATAAAAAAAAGCCAGTCACGTTAAAGTGTTTGGCTTTTTTTGTTTATAAAATCGAATATTTACTTTTGTTTTTACCTCTTGTTGCTTTTACCACCGATGGGTTTTTACTTTATGCTATTTCTTACTTTATACTTTGTTTAACCTCCTGATGTTTTTTACTTAACTCATGGTTAATAATAAGACTCAAAAGCATATCAATTGCCGCAGATGTATTCATTATTATATCACCTGGGATATTAAACGTCCCTATGGATGCAGAGTTATGGGGTTTAAAGGAAAACTTCTGCCTTCAATGGTCGTATTTAAATCCACTGGAAAAAAATGCATGCTTTTTCAGGAAAAACCGGACAGAAAAAAACAATAAAGCTTTACAAAAATTTTTCATTATACCGGTTTCTGAATCAGGCCGTAATATCTGCTTTTTAAAAAAATCCAGGGCATTTTACTTGAACTATCAAACTTAGATGGTTATATTACGAAAACTATGAAAGAAAAAAATGAAAATATACCGGATCCCAAACAAATCGAAAAAGAGTTAGGGGAATTTTTAAATAAAAAATTCGGGGGGAATGTTAAAATAATATCCCCTTCAATGCTTCCCCGTAAAGCACCTGTTTCAGGCTCAGACCAGATCAAAGATCAGGATAAATTTGCTCATTTTGATCTTAAGCCGGCAGAGCTTATCGCGTATCTTGATCAGTATATTGTAAAGCAGGATAAAGCAAAATCTATACTTTCCACAAAGATATGCACTCACTTTAACCGTATTAAACACATTGCAGCATGCCAGGATATTGATTCTAAAATAACAGGAAGCATAAAATCAAATATTCTGCTTCTCGGGCCTACGGGTGTTGGTAAAACCTACCTGATCAAACTCATTGCAAAAAAAATTGGAGTCCCTTTTGTAAAGGCTGATGCCACAAAATTTTCCGAAACAGGTTATGTGGGAGGAGATGTTGAAGATCTTGTAAGAGATCTTGTCAAGGAAGCAGATGATGATATAAAACTTGCCGAATGCGGTATTGTTTACATTGATGAAATCGATAAAATAGCATCAAACCGTAATTTACGCGGCGCTGATATTTCCCGGACAGGTGTCCAGAGGGCACTGCTGAAACCCATGGAAGAAACAGATGTTGACCTTAAGGTTCCCCATGACCCTGTATCAATGATGCAGGAGCTTGAGAGCTATCAGAAAACCGGCAAACGTATTAACCGAAGGGTAAACACCGGCAATATTCTTTTTATCTTAAGCGGAGCATTTTCCGAATTAGATGAGATCATAGCCAAACGGATAACCACATGTTCCATGGGCTTTGGCTCAACGTTGAAGCACCCTGAAAACAGTTTTGATTCTTTAAAACACCTCAAAGCTGAAGATCTTGTTGAATTTGGCTTTGAAACTGAATTTATCGGCAGAATTCCCATCAGATGTACCCTTGACCCACTTTCAGAAGATGACCTTTTTTCCATATTAAGAATGCCCAACAACCCTGTGATTCTTGGGAAAAGACTCGATTTTGCAGCCTACGGCATTGATATCCGGTTCACAGAAGAAGCTCTTCACCTTCTTGCCCGTAAAGCCTTTAAAGAAAACACCGGGGCAAGGGGAATTGTCAGTGCAGTTGAAAATGCCCTTATCCTTTTTGAAGAAAAACTGCCTTCAACAAATATTATTAATTTTACAGTGACAAAACAGGTGGTGGATAATCCATTTGCACAGCTTGAAGAGATTCTTTCCGAAGCGGCAAGGAAAAAATTGGATATCCTTCATCTCAAGGCAAAAAAAGAACAGAAAAAATACATAACAGACTATATCTCTGATAACTGGAAGAATCTGTCACTCAAGCATGGACTTACACTTTCACAGGACAGGGCGCTTCTTGTTGCTGAGTATTTTTGTACCCATGTCAGTGAACTTGACAATGCAATTGAAAAAATTAAATCATACTATGAAATGGTAAAGAAAATTGAAAACGATTTTTTCAATCAATATGACCTCAATATTCTTTTTGAAGAAGATGCTGTTGATTTTATAATAGAACAATTTATAAACAATAAAATTACATCCCGGGATATTTTAACAAAAATTCATGCTGATTTTTATGACGGGCTGAACATGATCCGCGGAAAATCGGAAAAAAAGAGATTTTTCATAAACAGAGAAGCCCTTGAGAATCATGAAAAATTTTTAGATAAACTAATCAGGAAAGAGATATCATGATTGGAATTTCAAAGCTCTACTGCTCAACCGTTGAACCGTCCGATGCACTGCGGTATTCCCGTATATCAGGCCAGCTTCCCTCCCATCTGCTCCAGTTTTCAAAGGATAAAAAACCCGTGGTTGTATGGAACATGACAAGAAGATGCAATCTTAAATGTGTCCACTGTTATGCGCAGTCCGAAGATTTAAATTATGACAATGAGCTCAACCATGAGCAAAGCCTTGCAATGATTGATGATCTTGCGAAATTCGGTGTGCCTGTTATCCTTTTTTCAGGCGGAGAGCCTCTTGTGCATCCACATCTTGCAGAATACGCTGAATATGCGGTACAAAAGGGAATGCGCGCGGTAATCTCCACAAACGGTACTCTTATAACAAAAGAAAAAGCAAAAATATTAAAAAAAATAGGCCTGTCATATGTTGGAATAAGCATGGACGGTCTTGAAGAGATCCACGATAAATTCCGTGGAGTTAAAGGTGCCTATAAAAAAGCCATACAGGGAATTAAAAACTGCCAGGAAGCCGGGATCAAGGTGGGCTTGAGATTTACAATGAACAGAAGAAATGTTTCTGAAATACCAGGTATTTTTGACCTGCTTGAAAAAATGGATATACCAAGGGCATGTTTTTACCATCTTGTATATTCGGGACGGGCATCTGCCATAGCAGATGAAGATTTAAGCCACGAAGAAACAAGAAAAGCACTGGATCTTATCATGGAAAGAACAAAGGATCTCCATGACAGAAATAAGCCCAAGGAGATCTTAACCGTTGACAACCATGCTGACGGACCCTACCTGTATCTTAAAATGCTCAAAGAAAACCCTGAAAAAGCAAAAAATGTTTTAGAACTTTTGCAGATGAATGAAGGAAATAATTCAGGCAGGGGATTTGGCTGCATAAGCTGGGACGGACAGGTCCATCCTGATCAGTTCTGGCGGGACAAGGTTCTCGGCAATGTCAAAGACAGGCCTTTCTCAGAAATATGGACAGATGAATCCAATGAATTTCTAATGAAATTAAAAGATAAGAAATCCCATGTGAAAAGCAGATGCGCAGACTGCAGATGGCTTGATATATGCGCTGGAAATTTCAGGGCAAGGGCTGAATCCATTGCAGGTGATCCCTGGGATACGGATCCTGCCTGTTATCTTACAGACCAGGAGATAAAAAAACCAATAAAATTAAAGGAATACAAATCATGTTATTTCCTGATTTCAGGGCAAGAAGGCTAAGGGAAAAAGAAAATTTCAGAAGGATGATAAGGGAAACAAAACTTTCTGTTGATGATTTTATCTATCCCCTGTTTGCAGTTGAAGGAAAAGGGGTAAAATCTCCCATTGAATCCATGCCCGGACAATTTCATCTTTCCTGTGACATGCTTGTTAAAACGGTAAAACAAGCCCATGAACTTGGCATTCCTGCTGTTATGCTTTTCGGGCTTCCCGATAAAAAAGATCCACTTGGAACAGGGGCCTATGCAAAGGACGGAATCGTGCAGAAAGCTGTGAAAGCAGTCAAAAACGCTGTTCCTGATATTGCAGTGATCACCGATGTATGTCTCTGCCAGTACACGGATCACGGCCACTGCGGAATGGTTAACAAGGGAAAAATCGACAACGATGCTTCTCTTGATCTGCTTGCAAAAACAGCCCTTTCCCATGCAAAGGCAGGAGCTGACATGGTTGCACCCTCTGACATGATGGACGGCCGTGTGGGAGAAATACGCCAGACACTGGATGAGGAAGGCTTTTCAGGCACTCCCATAATGTCCTATGCCGTTAAATATGCATCTGCCTTTTACGGTCCGTTCAGACAGGCAGCAGAATCAGCCCCACAGTTTGGTGACAGAAAAACCTACCAGATGGACCCTGCAAATTCCCTTGAAGCCATAAGGGAGGCCACAATGGATATTGAAGAGGGTGCAGACATCATCATGGTGAAACCCGCCCTGCCCTACCTTGATATTATATTCCGTTTAAGGGAGGAAATCGATCTTCCAATGGCTGCGTACAATGTAAGTGGAGAATTTGCCATTGCAAAGGCAGGAGGTCTCATGGGCTGGGTTGATGCCCACAAGATAATCATGGAAACTCTTTTATCCATTAAAAGAGCGGGAGCTGACATGATACTTACTTATGCTGCAATAGAAGCGGCAAAGGCGTTATAGGAAAATCACATTATGCACCCTGATATGAACGGATCAGATTCTAAAAGAAACCATCGTCAAGAAAACAATACACTCCGTCTTGTTGCATGGGAGGTCACAAGAAGATGTAATCTTTCATGCGTTCACTGCAGGGCTGCTGCAGAAAACCATGTATATAAAAACGAACTTGATACAGGGGCATGCTTTAACCTTCTTGATAACATAAAAGAAGTGGGTGAGCCCATCATCATACTCACAGGAGGAGAGCCCCTGCTTCGTGAGGATATATTTGATATCGCAGCCCATGGTACAAAAATCGGCTTAAGAATGGTTATGGCCCCCAACGGCACATTGATCACAGAAAAAAAGGCAGGCATGATGAAAGAATCCGGAATAAAAAGAATCAGCATCAGCCTTGACGGTTCAACCAAACAGAGCCATGACCGTTTCCGAGGGGTAGCCGGTGCCTTTGAGGGTGCCATGAACGGGATTAAAATGGCAAAAAAAGCAGGCATTCCCTTCCAGATCAACACAACCATTACAAAAACCAATTTAAAAGAGATCCCGGAAATATTAGCGCTTGCCGAAAGCCTTGGAGCAATTGCCCATCACATTTTCCTTCTTGTTCCAACGGGAAGGGGTAAATATATTGTTGACCAGGCAATAAATGCAGCAGAATATGAAAAAACCCTGAACTGGTTTTATGACCAGAGAAAAAAAACGTCCCTTCAGCTTAAAGCCACCTGCGCTCCCCACTACTACAGAATTCTAAGGCAAAGGGCAAAACAGGACAATGAAAAAGTAAGTTTTAAAACTTACGGATTGGATGCAGTGACAAGGGGATGCCTTGCCGGAACAGGGTTCTGCTTTATTTCCCACACAGGAAGGGTTCAGACCTGCGGCTTTCTTGATGTAAAATGCGGAGATATCACAGAAACTTCATTTAAGGATGTATGGGAAAACTCAATTGTTTTTAATAAATTAAGAAATTTTAACAACCTTGAGGGAAAATGCGGCATCTGCGAGTACAAAAGCTTTTGCGGAGGATGCCGGGCAAGGGCCTTTGAGGCAACGGGCAATTTTCTTGCTGAAGAACCTCTGTGCACCTATCAGCCCGTTTGTGCTGAAAAATGAAAATCACACGTTTTTTTACAAAGACTTTCTTATAAACTGCCATGAGGCAGATCTGAAGACTCACATACTGCTTCTCAACAAATATAGAAACTCTCATTCTGAAAGGAACTTGGCAGGAGTTTCTTATAAAAAAACGACCCGGTATCTATTTTGCTGCCTATGTAATAACTGTCATTCTGCAAAAATCTTATTTTGATAAAAAAATGTTATCATGCGTTGTCTGAGGAAAAATGCAAAATTTTTAAAATCATTGGAAATAAAAAATAAAAATAAGCCTGATATGCCGGATCTGAAATATTGTTTTGATCTGATTGAAAAAATGAAAATGATGGATCACATCATTGATCATTCCGTCATGGTGAAAAACGTTGCTGTCTGCATGTGCAGTCTTTTAAAACCCTTGTACCCCGAACTTGATTCAAATCTTGTGCAGGTATCGGCGCTTCTCCATGACATCACAAAAACAAGAAGCTTTACAACAGGGGAGAAACACGACAAATCAGGCGGCAGGCTCCTTACATGTCTCGGATATGATCAAATTGGAAATATAATAAGGCAGCATGTAATTCTTGATGAATATAATAATTTTAATGATCCTGTAACCGAGGTTGAAATAGTCAATTATGCCGATAAAAGAGTTCTTCACCATGATGTTGTACCGCTTTTTAAAAGACTTGAATATATTATTGATAAATACGGAAAAACTGAAAAATTCCGTATGCGTATAAAAAAAATGTGGAAAAACACAGAACAGCTTGAAATAAAACTCTTTAAAAATCTCGATATTTCTCCCGAAGCCATTGCTTGTCTTGTTGAAACAATTAATTCCCCAAACCGGAAGAAATATTAAAAAATCAGGAGGTAACATTGGAGCAGATTAGCAGTAACACAGTTGAAAAAAATTCTGATATTGCAACGCCAAAGATTACCAGGTTGTTTTTTTCTTTTCTCAGATTAGGTCTTACAGCATTTGGGGGACCTGCCATGGTTGCATATATACGGGAACTTTCAGTGGAAAAGAACAATTGGCTGTCAAAGGCCTCATTCCGCCACGGTGTTGCCATCTGCCAGTCAATTCCAGGTGCAACTGCAATGCAGGCTGCAGCCTATGCAGGCCTTCGTGCAGCAGGAGGGGCAGGAGCGGTTGCGGCTTATGTGGGTTTTGGACTTCCGGCTTTTGTTCTCATGGTTGTGCTTTCAGCAGTATACGGCAGGGTGCATGACCTTGCATCGGTAATATCGGCATTCAAGGGCCTGCAATTGATAGTTATCGCACTTGTGGCAAATGCCACGATCAATTTTGGCCGTTCAAGTATAAAAAAATGGCAGGATTTTGTTCTTGCAGCAGGAGCGGCTGCAATTCTTGTCATGCATGGAAGCCCTGTTTCAGTTATTCTTGCCTCTGCCCTGTTAGGACTTATCCTGTATCCTTCAGAGAATTCTTTAAAAGATAAATCATCGTCAAATTCTGATAGAGATGCTTTACACCTGACTGAAAACGGAAAAAATTCCACCTGGAAACAGAATCTTGCAACCCCTCTGATACTGCTTCTGCTTGTCGGTCTTGGACTGACCGGTCTTTTTTTCTTTAATCATAAATTATTTGATCTGTCCGCTTTAATGCTCAAGGTTGATCTTTTCGCATTTGGAGGCGGATATGCATCTGTCCCGCTTATGCTGCACGAAGTTGTTGGTGTAAGGCACTGGATGGACAGCAAAATTTTCATGGACGGAATTGCTCTGGGACAGGTAACCCCGGGCCCCATAGTTATTACAGCCACTTTTGTGGGCTATCTTATCGCAGGAATTCCAGGAGCACTGATCGGTACGCTGAGTATTTTTACACCGTCACTTATCATCCTTACGGCAGTGGTACCATATTTTGACAAGGTAAAAGATAATATTTTGTTCCAGAAAGGACTGCGGGGTGTTCTTGCCTCCTTTGTGGGACTTTTACTTGCCGTTACCATTCAGTTCTCCATGGCCATACACTGGGATATTTATCCTGTACTCATCGCCCTTGCGGCCTTTACCGCACTGAGACTTAAACAGGATATCCTATGGGTTGTTATCATTGGAGCAGCAATAGCCGCACTGATTCTATAATAAAAACCTGTTGCACGTAAATATTCGACCTTATCATGTAAATTTTGGGAAGTGCTTCATATTCGCCTATTTGGGACTGTGTAGCATACTAATGCTATGTGAACAGGCCAAAATAGGTGAAGATGGAGTGCTGGCCGAATATTTACTGTTGCACAGTACACTATTTAAATTTAGATGCAAGTTCACTGTCAATGACATACATGCACACTTCATTTGCGCCCTGTTCTGTATAGTCAAATTTTGATTTCATGTTGTTGATCAGAAATTGTACATCGCTTTTTATTCTGTTGTCGTAGGTCTTGAATTTTTCTGTATCAAAATCCTTTATGGCACGTCTGAAATTTGCATTTTTCAGAAAAGGCTCAAGCACCCTTTTCTTTAAATTATGGACATACCTTTCATGGAGTGTCTCAAAA
>WGCX01000253.1 GCA_015493575.1 Desulfobacteraceae bacterium
ATATGTTTAATGGTGTTCCAGCCCCGCATCGTGGTTAATGTAATGGGCACTTGTCGCATCATTCCTGATTGTCCGTGATAGCCAAGCGCCTGCAACTGATCATCACTGAACAGGGCAACAACATTCTGCCCATGCCACTGTGAGAGCATGGCAGAAAACGTCTTTTCGATTTCAGCTATCACCTGGCCCCGGCTCAGGCCGTATTTATCGACAAATGAGCGGATTATTTCCTGGTACGCAGTTTCCATTGTCTTTCCCCCTCCTACTTACACTTTCCCGGAGCCGGTAATTTTTTTGAATATTTTCTCCCTGGAAACAGGAAAAAATGCTGAAAGGATGGTGATTGAGTTGTAAATTCGACCGAGACTAAAAGTCTAAGGCCTCGTAGCTTTGGAGGCAGTGTGGCGGGAAACCAAGACAGTGGAGCCATTCGATATTATTTTCTTTGAGGAAAATATGCAACATTCCAGGCCGCGACGTACAGTGGACGCAGATGTAGCCTCGTTACACGCAATTCCGGTGGCCGAGTGCGGTCTATGACGTGCGAAGGCAGGAAGGGCTGACCGAAATGGGTCTGATGCGGCAGTTCTCACCGGCAGGTATCAGCGCATAGAGTGAAGGGTTATGTGGAAACTGGTGAAGCCCTCGATACCCGGCAAAGAAATCTTGCCGAGGAGGCAAATCCTATAACCTTGAATGAAAAATGCACGAGCAGGTATCAGGGTAACGGATCAGGTCATAGTACCATTGATCGGCGTGCAGCAAAACGAGCCGGGAGGAAAGGGCCCGGACTAATAAGTACTCCGCTCGTTTCAAGTAAGGCAGGAGTGGGATGACAAAGATACCTGTAAGTCTGCAGGATCTGCGACGACGGATATATTGGAAGGCGAAGTCTGAGAAGACGCTTCGCTTCTGGGAAATTTTCGTTCATGTCACGAAAATTGAAACCCTGAGAGATGACCTTTCCATGGCTTATCTTAATCAAAAAGGATCACTTTTCCAGTAATTATTTTGCCTGCTGACAAAAGCTTAAAAAGCAATCTCTCCCATAGCAATCGCCTTAACCACAGCATGAGATCTGGTAGATGCATTCAGTTTTCTTTTGGCATTATTGATATGAAAATTGGTAGTCCGCTCTGATATGCCAAGTATAATGCTTATTTCAAAACTAGTTTTACCATCTTTTACCCAACACAGTATTTCTTTTTCCCTTCGGGTTAGCGGCTTGTGATGCTTTTGTTGTTCTTGATATTGGATTTTTTTTAAAGCTTCGGAAAGGTGGGTTACCGCGTAAGTGATTATCGTCTTTGCCCGGTTATTGTTTTCAATGAACTTGCCTGCAAAGGAAAAACTGCTGCCTATAATTTGGTCTTCATCAAGAGTTCCATAAGTTAGTCCATCCTTCAAACCGAATTCAATGGCTTCCATTGTGGAAGCCTCCCTTTTTTCAAGGGATCGGTATTTTTTATCCACTGTACCCCAGTGCTGAATCTCTGAAGTCGCAAGCAATTCATCTATAACATGGTCATTGAGATAATATTCCTTTTCAAAATAACGGGATAGAAATTTTTTTGGATAGTTGAGTTCAACAACTCTCAAGGGTATTTTATGTTGTTGATTTAAAGTTGTGCAAAATACATGTTCGAATGGTGTTAACGATTGAAGATTGAGAACAATTTTCTGAAAATGGTCTAAATCTAGACAACTCAGGGAATCATAGGCTATTTCAAGAAGAGTGATCGCATCATGCTTTGATAATTGACTTAGATTCATTTTTTCAAGACCTTTATAAAAAAATCGTCCCTTTTGTGAATTTCTCCAAAACAAGTTTGAGAAAACTTCTCATTACTCCAATACCTTATTCTCCTTCATAGTGTAGCTATCCATCAAAATAAAAGCAAAACATTTTGGAAACAGAAAACAACGCTACTGCATTTTTTTGTAATATATCACTGGCCTTGTCAATTTTTTAATAAATTTATGGCGGTGGATATAATAATGAAAAATCAATGCTATGTGGAAATTTTATTAAAATAAATACATGCCTACCTGTCACTTCTGACAGGTTACAAGCGATGTCACATTTGGTAGTAATTTCACAAATTCGGAGGTTATTTGTTTATTAGTCTATTTTTTGAGACATGTTGACGGAACATGAGAAGATAATGAACGCTCTAAACCAATCAAAGAGAGCCATCATTGAACAACGAATTGGAATATTAAAATATTTCATTGGAAAATGAAGGACAGACCACCATAGTGATTGATGCAGAGTTCAGCCACGAACTGTCCGGGGAATGGCTTGTATAAAGTTCGTCGTCAAATTGCTCAAGGATAAATCGTTTCATATTCTCATCTGCCAAGAGAGTTTTTTGACAGGTGATTATTGTAATATTTATAATTTAACTCCAACATGTTAATTGAGACAAATAACGATTACTCCTAATCATTTGTCACGGATTAAGAATAAAAAAGTTCGGAAAATAAGAAAAAAGGTATATATTCCTGAATTTCGGAAAATTATTATGGTTTTCCGAAAAAACTATCAAGCCGCATTTTATGCTTGCAAATTTTTTCTTTTTATACTTATCGGGCGCTGAACAGTCATTCATTTTTTTCAATGTTCGGATTGTAAGAAAATGAAATTCGGGAAATCATAATTCAATAGTATCACTTGGATTAACCATTTTAGATTATTTTTTATCTTTATCATTTTTTGATGGTGTCGTAAAAATTATGGAGAAATTTAATGAGAATTAATAATTTTATCATATTGCTATTATTTATTTTTATCTCAGGTTGTGTGGGAACAAATGGGACTACGCAAGCGCCGTCTACCGGCGACGCAGAAGTTGCAACTCAAAGGATACCTATTCCATCCAATTGTCCTTTTGCAAAAATCAAAAAGAACATGGGGTTAAAACAAGTTACAGATATTATCGGACAACCAAATGATCAGGAAGCCTATGCAACGGGCAAAGCATTTATTCCTTTTTATATGGGATCGGACATTTCTCAATTGGTTTATTATTATAAGGGGTTGGGTAAAATTTATTTTGCTGGCGGAGGGCCGTTTGGTGGATCTGGCCGTGTAATTGATATTGTTTATGATCCATCAGAGGATGGTTATCGTTAGAATTGAGCATAATGATTTAATAGCATCATTTTGAGTGGTTGTAAGACGAATAAAGATTTTACGAATGATATAAAAGCCAAACCTATTGAAAGGTAGGGACGGAAAGCTACGGGACTTAACAGTCAGCCGGGTTGAAGTTTAATCATGGCGATCTCTGGACTGGTTTTAATTTCCTTGATGACCCAACCGGGAAAATCGAATCCAGGACTCCATGAGGGGTGGACTGACATTTTGATAACCTCCTATTTGAATAGTTTAGGCAACTACCTAATGTCACTGCTGTCCGGTTAAGGAAATAAATACGAAATAGATACGGCCTGAAGAGCTCCTTTTGTGTATAGTGTTATTGACGATAACAGACTAACATAAAAGGAGATTCAGGCCATGGCTCATAGTAACACGGTACTTGCTCAATTGCTCAAACTTATTGACAGACATGATTTCCAAAAGCTGGAAAAAGGCCAATTTCGGCCCCAACGTAAATATCGTACCCTGACTTGCTGGGGACACAGTTTACAACGATGATGTTTGCTCAAATCACCGGTAGAGCAAGCCTGCGGGATATTAGTGACTCCCTGCAGACTCAAGCCGGAAGTTTATATCACCTCGGCATCCAATCGGTAAAAAAATCTACTCTTGCCGATGCAAACAACAATCGATCCGCCGATTTTTTCCACGCTTTTTTCGAGAAGACCTACCAGCGCTGTGCCTCTATCGCACCGGGCAAGAAGAAATTCCGCTTCAAAAACAAACTGTACTCGCTTGATGCTTCCACCATTGATCTCTGTTTATCGGTTTTTCCCTGGGCTCGATTTCGTTCCGCCAAGGGCGGAATCAAGCTGCATGCTGTTCTGGACCACGATGGGCATATCCCTGCTTTTACCAGTATCACTGATGCCAAGACCTCGGATCTGTCTTTTGCCAGGACACTTACACTGCCTGCTGGTTCCATTGTGGCAGCTGACAGAGCATGTATTGATTTTGCCTGGCTTTATGCACTCAACCAGCGCAGGAATTACCTTGTTACCCGCCTTAAAAGAAATATCAAGTATCGGGTTGTTGAGCGTCGTTCCGTATTAAAGAGTAAGGGTGTTACTTCGGATCAGACCATCATTTTAACCGGTACCAAGGCCGGAGCCTGTCCTATTCCCTTGCGCAGAATCGGTTACAAAGATCCCAACACAGGTAAGCAGTATTTTTTTCTGACCAACAATTTCCAATTTGCTGCCAAAACCATTGCCGATATCTACAAGGCTCGCTGGAAGATCGAGCTGTTTTTCAAGTTGATCAAGCAAAACCTGAAGATTAAAACTTTTCTCGGAACCAGCCGCAATGCAGTCATGACGCAGATATGGATTGCCCTGATCACGATGTTGGTACTCGCTTATATGAAATTTCTGGCAAATCTTGGTCAATCCATTACACAGATCCAGCGATTACTGCAGTTAAACCTGTTCAAAAGGCAGAGTTTGTGGGCGCTGTTTGATCCACCGCCTACAGAACATAAAATCGAATTCCGTCAGAAATTATTGTTTAATTTTAGTTAACTATAACCGGACACTAGTGACCTAATATGGTAATTATTTCTGTCGGTCAACCCCTCAACTCATTCTGCATAGATGACAAAATGCCACTAATAAAGAGTAGATGATATGATTAAAAGATTATTTCAAGTAAAGGATGCTATTTTATATTCTTTATTATTCTTTTTCCTGACAACACAGCATGTGTTAGCCGATACGTATGCTGGTGGAGCTATTAGAACTAACACTACATGGACTGAAGCCAATTCTCCCTATATTGTAGTTCAAAATATTCTTGTTGAGGAGGGAGTGACCTTAACAATTAATGCCGGGGTAACAGTCAAATTCGACGATGGTTATGGGATAGATATTAATGGTCAGTTAAAAGTGCTAGGAACCTCAGCGAATCAGGTGCTTTTCACCACTTCTAACACCGAAGCGTCTCCAGGGCTCTGGAAAGGCCTAACTTTTAGCAGTACTTCGATTGGTGCTACATATAACAATACTACATATTTGAATGGTAGCATACTTCAGTTTTGTAAAATTGAATATGCTGGATTTGCTGGAACTGGGGTATTAGTTGCAGATGGCTCGTCTCCCTATATCAATATGGTTTCAATAAACAATAGTCCTGCTTTAAGAGATTTTATTATACAATTTAAAAACTCAAACAAAGTAATAGTCAAAGAACTCAATTTAGTAGGAACACATTTGCCTAATTCTTACGATGATGGTGATGGTGGAATATTAATTGATCATACTCCAAATTTTTCTATACTTAACAGTAAGATTGAAAACGTTTCTTATGGCTTAACGACAAGGGGATATGATTCATCATACAACATATCCGTAACAAATTGCCAATTTGTTGATAATACTAAAATTGCTATTGGCAATTTTACTCGCGATGAAATTCCTCCATACAATTCTTTGTATGAATATTTGTTAAGTATAAATTATACGTTATTTACAGGGTGCCATGAAGCCGTTTCAGCAGGATCAACAAGCTGGCATCGACAGACAACAAATATTAGAAACTGTACGTTTACTAACAACATATATTCATTGAGTTTATCAAAAGGTAATAGCTCAAGAAAACATACCGTCAATATATTAAACTCCACGTTTATTGACAATATTAACATTGATCCTTTTAGTAGTTATACTATTAATGTTGCCGTAAATAGCGGAGGATGGAATTTTGATGAAAAGTTTTCTTTAAACATAGATAACTGTGAATTCAATGGCAACTCTCATACTTATGGCGCTTCAGCAATTCAAATAGATGGGACTATTAGCCCAAATTGGTCACCTGAAAACTTATATTTTATAGCTATTAAAAATTCAAAATTTATCAATAACTATGGAGAGCAAAGTGCGGTTGTAATAAAAAATATGATCGGCAGTAATTTTGAAGGTGCTTTTGCTTATCTCCCTGCAACGTGTTTACTGTATATAGATAACTGTGAATTTAATGATAATGTTGGCCTTGGTAGTGGTTACAATTATCATTATAATGGTATAAGTTATGGAAGTGCTCTTACCATAGATTTTTATGAGCTTGGATCGAACTCACCTTCTTACGATCCTTTTTATGCTCAAATTAATAATTCCAATTTTTTTAGCAATAAAGGATGCTCCACTCTAAGTATTCGAAAAAAATCGAACCATTTGCCATCACCAAAACATATTATATCTAATTGTAATATAATTAATAATTACTCCCCTGATGATTTGTCATCATGTAACATTAAAAATATTGAGGGTAAATCCAGCGCAATAACCAATTTTGGTTTTTTAACTATTGAGGATACAAATATATACAACAATACTGAGTATGAAATAGTTAACAATAGTACTAATGATGTTTTGGCTATAGGTAATTACTGGGAAATAACTAATGAGCCATTAATTAGTTCAATTAAACCACCAGCTCTGCTGGTGTGATCCTAAAAGGCTTTGCCGATCAGCCGTGAAATACCTCTTTCTTGAGGCTGCCCGGTAAAAATAGTATACCTCCTTCACTGACGGCCCTTCTGGAGGGCGGTCTCAAGAAGGAG
>WGCX01000254.1 GCA_015493575.1 Desulfobacteraceae bacterium
ATTCGCAGGAGACTTACGTTATGACAAATCTCATCGTAGTAAGCGTATTGATTTTTATTGTGGCTGTACTCATGACCATGGTGGGTAAAGGCGGCGGGAATTTTTATGTTGTGATCCTCGCCATGGCCAACATTCCCATGCATCAGGCTGCTGCAACGGGACAGTTTATTCTTTTTGCAGCATCTGTTGCTGCAATGGTTATTTTTCAGAAAAATAAAACCGTATCATGGACACTTGCTTTTTTAATCGGGGTTTTTACAGCCCTGCCTGCCCTTGGCGGAGGTTATTTTTCCCATTTGTTCAGCGGATTTTCGCTTAAGCTCATATTTGCAGCCATGCTCTTTATTGCAGGTGCTGTAATGCTTATTCCGGTTTCAGAAAAAAACAATGCAGAAAATAAAAAACGTTTTGGTTTCATGACTTTCAATTTTAACGGGAAACGGCACGGGGTAAACCTGTGGATAGCGATACCTGTGGCTGTGTTAACCGGCTTTGGTTCGGGAATGGTTGGCGTTTCCGGCGGATCATTTCTTGTTCCTCTCATGGTTCTTGCCTGTGGTGTTTCAATGCATATTGCTGTTGGAACAGCATCTACACTTATTGCATTAACAGCTTTGATGGGTTTTACCGGCCATGCTGTACAGGGGGATTTCAATCCTTCATGGGCCATTCCACTGGCATTTATTACAATAATGGGTGGAGTGATAGGCGGAAAATTTGCTTTAAAAACAAAACCCAAAAATCTTAAAAAACTGTTTGCCTATACAAACTGGGTAGCAGCTCTTTTCATGGTTTTTAATGCATACCACGTAAGAGGGCTGATATAGTTTACCCGTTTAGATGGTGAAGAGGTTTGCACGTCTTGAGCCCCGAATTTATTAAGATGTGTATGGTGAAAACCGTATCGGCTTAAATGGGCGTTAATGGGAGAAAGTATGAACAGACGCTTTGTATTTAACAGAATTGAAACAGCTGGATCTCTCGGAGATCTCGGCACGCTTTTGCCCATTGCCATTGCCATGGTGCCGGCGGACTTGCAGCCCACTACAGGTTCGGTGCCCGTACAGCCGGATCAAATCTGATTATCTGGTTTGTTTTTGTTGCCATGGCTGTTCTACTGGGCAGTCATATCATAGAGGTCTTAAATCTTCTGCCCATGTACATCTTAGGCGTTTTGCTCATATTTGCAGGCTCTCAGCTGTCCCTTGCCATTATGGATCTCAAAACACTTAAGGATTATTTTACATCCACCCTTATTCTGGGAATTACACTGGCCTCAAATCTCGCGGCAGGGTTTATCGCAGGGATGATTGTTGCCCATCTGCTCAGTTGGAAAAGAATGTCAGTATGAGCATTGTAGCTGCTGTCCTGCTATTTGAAGTAAGCCCTCTGCACTGAAATATTTTTTATTATATGCATTGACAATACATCTATATATCGATATATAACTTTCTAACGATTTTAAATACAAACCGCAAGTTGTCGTTTAATTTATTATTACTACTTTGTAGCCACAATTGGCGTAATTTAAAAAGTCTGATGGTATTGGAGGTGAAAAAAACAATAATGATAGATCTATAAATGGTAATATATGATATATAAAAAATTGAGCATGGCAACTCGTTTTCAATCACAATGAAGAATAAAAATTTTATAACGCCATGAGGCCGATCCGGATTGGTCGGGATTTGCCCCATGGCCGGTATCAGGAGTAAAACATGGTAAAAACTTTTTTAACCATCGCACTTTGCAGCCTAACAGTTATCAACCTTGCCGGCTGTAATATGATGCACCCTACGGATCCTTATGCCGTTGCAGCATCGAATCAAATTCAGGAGGTTGGAAATTCCCAGGTTACAGCTTTTAAAGCTGCCGGTTCCCGGACTGCAATTTCACGGACTGCAACTTCCCGGACTGCAACTTCCGGAACTGAGGTGTCCCGAACTGAGGCTTCATCTTTTTATGCTAATAAAAACAGGCAGATAACACTTAAGGAAGCTATCGGTACAGCTATGAAAAATAACCCGAAAGTGGCAGCTGCAAGGCATGAAATAAAAGCAGCCGAGGCCCGGCGTGTTCAGGCTTTTGCCGAGGTTCTGCCCAGGATAGATGCCAATGGGGGCTATATCCATGATATGGATAATCAGCGTTTGATTCAGCCCCATTATAACGGAGAACCAGGAGTTTTCGGGGATGATATATTTTCTGCAAATATTGTTTTGTCCCAGGCAATTTTCACCGGTGGGCGAATCACCAATGAAATAAAAGCTGCAAAACTGCTGCGCCAGGCTGCAGGTCATCAATTGGCCAGAACCCGTAATGAACTCATCTTCAATATTTCCAGCGTGTTTTATGAAATCCTTGCCCAGAGGCAGGTGATAGAATCCATAAAATTTTCCCGGAAAACTCTGAACGAGCACCTGAAACAGATAAACAACCTGATTGCTCAGAAAAAAGCTGCCCGGGTGGACAGGTTGAGGACAGAGGTACGTATTGCAGACGTTGTCCAGCAATTAACAAGTGCCAGAAATATTTTGTCCATTGAAAATCGTGTTCTGGCAAATTTAATGGGAGTTTCAGGTGAAAAGAAAACATTTACTCCAAAAGGAAAGCTCTCTCTGGAATCTGAACCCGGAGGCAATGTTAACATGATGATCAAAAAGGCGTTTCAGCAACGAAAAGATTACATGGCTGCCCGGGCTGTTTTGAATGCCGAGGCAAAAAAACTTGATGCTGCAAGGGCCGGACACTGGCCATCCATATCTCTGCAGGGTGCATATGGTGAACGATGGGCACAGAATCCATCGGAACATCCCCGGGGAACGGATGACTCCGAAGATACAGGTCAGATTGGTATTCTTGTGAATCTTCCTGTTTTTGAAGGCGGGAAAATAGATGCAAAAATACATGAAGAACGTGCCAGGCTTGCCACATTACAGGATCAACTGCGCACCCTTGAGCTTAATATCAGATTAGATGTGGAAACGGCACGGCTGAACATGGATAACGCTAAAAAAAGGATCAATACCACTGAAAAGGCCATTGCCCAGGCAAAGGAAACGCTTCGGATAGAGAAAATAAAGTATAACAATGGAAAAGGCTCCATTACGGATGTTCTTGATGCCCAGGCAGCAATGCTTGATTCACAGACAAATTATTATCGGGCACTTGCCGATCATAACATAGCCCTTGCACAGATGAATTTTGCAACAGGAGAGGTGGAATGAAAAATAAAAAATTTCAATTATTACTTGTGGTGATTTTAATTATTATACTTGTAGGCAGTGCACTCTTTCTGATTAAAAGAAAGAAAAACAAACTTGCAAAAGCACCGAAATACGGTTTGTCTCCAACGATTGTTCATGTGGCGGGCGCAAAAAAAGGAAGTCTTGATATTAATATAAACTATGTTTCCGTTGTTGAGCCTTTCCGCAAGGCAGATATTTCATCCCGTGCGTCGGCATCGGTCAGCGCGGTTAATGTTGAAGAAGGTGATATTGTTAAGGCCGGAGATGTTTTGATCAAATTGGATGCAAAGGATGTTAATGCAAATATAGATGCTGTTTCAGCCGAGATTGATCAGGCGAAAGCAGAACTGTCTGCAAACCGGGCTACGGAAGGTGCATTGAATAAATCCGTTGCATACTGGAACACCGAAGCAAAACGGGATCATGCCCTTGCACAGGACGGGGCCATACCGGAATCCCAGGCCGAGGGGACTGCCAATAAAGCTGACGACATTAAAGGACAGCGGGATGCTGCCCATAGAAAATCCACTGCCATTGGCAGATCTATTCAGTCCCTTATGCATAAAAAGGACCAGCTTAAAGCTCAGCTTAAATATTATACACTGCAATCTCCGTCAGCAGGCCTTGTCACGAGACGTCTCGTTGATCCGGGAGATCTGGCATCGCCGAACAAGGTCCTTGTGACGGTGGAAGACAGAAACCGCCTGATGCTTGCATTTGATGTGCCTCAACAGGATCTTGACCGTGTTCATCAAGGATTACCTGTGGAATATCATGTTGCAAAAGACAACAGACAGGCAGAGATCTCCCATCTATATCCTGCCCTTGCAGATTCAAGGATGATCCGGGCGGAAGTTTATCTCGACGGCGCAGCAAAAGCCGGCCTTACCACAGGCGCATATGTTCCGTTGACCGTCAGAATCACAAAAATTAAAGATACGGTTTTAATTCCCATGGCCTGTCTTGTTTCTCCTCCCAATGCAGAACCCTATGTATATCTCGTGAAAAACGGCCATATAAAAGTTCAGTCGGTTAAAATAAAGGGAAATAATGGCAGGTATGCCGCTGTGGCAGGAATAGAACCTAATGATAAGGTGGTGATCAACACCTTTCTCGGATGGGCACAACTCGCAGAGGGTATGCCCGTTGAGGAGGTAAAATGAATCTTACAAAATTTTCTTTAAAAAATCCCTATACCGTGCTTGCACTGACACTTGCAATAGCGGCGCTTGGATTGTTTGCTTTTTTCCGTACCCCGACTGATCTGTTTCCCAATACCGTTCCCCCCCAGGTGGTTGTTATCACTGTGGAACCAGGGGCCGCAGCAAGGGATGTCTCCGACAAGATTACGGAAATTATTGAAAAGGAGATCAACACGATCAGCGGCCTTAAACGAATCGTCAGCACGTCAAGAGATGAAGTGTCTTCTGTAAATGCTGAGTTTTATTATAGTAAATCCATTGGAGAGGCAGTCATTGATGTGCAGAATGCGATAAGCCGGATTCGGCCCCAATTACCTGCAGACAGCCTTGAACCGCGTATTTACCGGATCACAGATGCAACCAGGCCATTGGTGACTGTTGCTTTGTCTCCAAAAAAGGGAAGCAGAAAAACATTGTCGGAAATCAGACTTCTTGCGGAAAATCAGATTGAGGACAGGATACTGCGGCTGCCAGGAATTGCAGATGTGGATATTTTCGGTGCTCACCAGTCAGAAATTGAAGTCCGGGTTTTACGGGACCGCCTTGCTGCAAACAAAATATCAATTGGCCAGGTCATTGCAGCCCTGGAAAAACAGAATATCTCCAACCCTGCAGGTACCATTTATTCGGGAAAAAATGAATATCTCATACGGACTACCGGAGAATTTAAAAATCTGAATGACATAGCAAATCTTCCCATCCGGCATGACGGCAATGGATATCTGCGTATTTCGGATGTAGCAAAGGTATCCACAGGCGAACACGAACAGAGAAGTATCTACCATGGCAACGGAAAACAGGCAATTGCCATTAATGTCCTGCGACCGGAAAAAGGTCCCACAGTTTCTGCCATTAAGAGTTTCAAGGCACTGCTGCCAAAACTTGCAGTTGAATACCCTGATATTAATTTTTCCATCACAGATGATCAGCAGCCAATTATTGATCTTAATGTCCATGGTATGAGAACAAGCCTGGTGCAGGCTGTTTTTATGACAATTCTTATAATTTTTGTGTTTCTTGCAGATACACGTGCCGCCATGGTCGTATCCGTGAGTATTCCCCTTGCCTTTTGTATTTCCCTTGTGGTTCTGTGGTTCAGTCCATATACCCTTAATATGGTGACTCTTTCAGGGCTTATAATCGCTGTTGGTATGGTGGTTGATTCATCTGTTGTTGTTCTTGAGAATATCTACCGACATTTTAATGAAATGAAAAACCCCAATGCCCTGTTAGCCGCAGAAGAAGGGGCCAGCGAAGTTTCCCTTGCCATAACTGCGGGCATGTTTACCACGGTGATCGTACTTATACCTGTCATGTTTACAGGAGGGTATACTCAACAGGTTATGCGTCCCTTAAATATGATGATATCATCAACATTGATAGCTTCTCTACTCGTGGCATTGACCATGATTCCACTTATGGCATCAAAACTTCTCGGTCAATCCCATAAAAAGAAAAACATCATCGAACGACTTTTCGGATATACCGATAAAGGAGTCAGTAAATTATCATTGTTTTACATAGCTATCCTGGAGAAGGCTCTTAACTGGCGGGTTGTAACACTTATACTCGCCTTTGGATTTTTTGTTGTTACCATGCGGATAGTGCCTCCATTAAACGGCGGGGAACTGATGCCTCTCATGGATACAGGCATTGCAACCATTGAATTTGATACACCGGGCACCGACAGACCCCGGCAGGTGGAAAAAGTGTTGAATCAGGTGGAAAAAATGGTTTACAGACAAAAGGGCGTGGAGATGGTCTCCTCGGTTGTGGGATCTGAGCCAGGTCAGATCAGTTTTGGAGGCGGCGGTGCAACAACCCAGTCTGCCAAAATTACGATCCACCTGATAGATCGGCAGCACCGTTCTGAAACCATATGGGATATAGAGGATAAGTGGCGTAAGCAATTAAGAAAGATGCCTGGTGTAAGGAGCTTTCGCGTCAGTGAATATGGTGCCACACCACTTTCCACAACCAAGGCCCCTGTGGATATTATAATCAGCGGCCCTGATACCCGGGTGCTCAGCCGGCTTGCAGACAGATGTACAACCTCTTTAAAAGGGCTGCCGGGACTGGTGGATGTAAGGAGAAGCTGGTACACGGACAAGGTTGAACAGGATATTCGTTTTGACCCTGCACTTTCCCGTCTGTATGAAATTAATCCTTTGGATGCAACCCGGGAGCTTAAGTCACAGATCAAGGGGGTTTCGGCAAGTCAGATGCGGCTTAAAGGATATATTGACATACCGATCAATGTGCAATATGCCGATGCGGATATGGATAATCCCAATAAAATAAATGATGCCTATCTGTCCACAAAATTCGGGCCTGTTCCTTTGCGTGCCATTGCAAAGGTAACCAAAAAACACGATCAGCCGTTTATTACACGTGAGCGAATGGAAAATACCATTGATATCACCGGTGGAAACTATATTTACACCATAGCCCAGGTTGCCAAGATGATCCAGAAACGTATCTCAAAGATAAAAATTCCCCAGGGCTATTCAATAAAAAATTCAGGTTCTTTCCAGGACATGCAGACAGGTCAGAGAGAGATGGGCCGTGCTTTGCTCATTGGAATTGTTCTGCTGTATTTTCTCCTGCTTGCCATGTTTAAATCCTTTGGCCATCCCATAACAATTATGGCTGCCATTCCACTTGCAGTTGCCGGTGCCTTCTGGGGGCTGCTTCTGTTTGATAAACCCATGTGCAAACCTGCCACCATGGGCCTTATTCTTCTTGGTGGAACCATTGTAAACAACAGTATCCTGCTGCTTGATTTCATCATAGAGGCAAGAAAAAAAGGCATGGGGAAAAAAGAGGCGATTCTTCAGTCCGTTCAGCTCAGGATAAGACCAATTCTGATGACAACTGCATCCACCATAATAGGGCTTGTCCCACTGATATTTGAAATGGCAGTAGGTCTGGAACGAATGAGTCCTCTTGGCATTGTCGCGGCCTTCGGGCTTCTTGTGGGAACATTTTTGACCATGATTGTAATTCCCGTGGTCTATTCATCCATGGACAGTTTAACTGTAACAATGGGAAAATTGATACATTCTTAAACTTCACGATGGGGACAGGCAAAATTCATTGCCGCAAAATTAAATTTTTAATAAAAATGGCATGGGCCGCCCCCCGGTGGCAGGTAGATCCAGCCAAAGGGCAGACCGCTTTCGGAATCCTACGATGTTGAGAAGCTCAAGAATTATGTAATGCCAGATCCTCCATGTGGCAACTGGGGCAGACGGACAGATAATAATTACAAAAATATTCCTGTTAAACCCTGCTCTTCCTCATAGTGGTTAGGAAATTTAAAAATTCTGCTTGACATACATTAACACGTAAATTATTATAATCATGTTAATGTGAAATATAGGATATCTAAAATGCAAAAAAACATCCATAGGAATATTGATCAAAAAAGCATTATATCTAAACAAATATACTGAAAACTATCTGGATACGATGCAACTTGAAGACATCGATCTTGATAAAAACAGAATATCATTTGGCAAAATTGTAAATTAAAATTGAAGGATACCCAAAAATTAATATGAATATTGTTAAAATCGGCCTCATCTATCTGGTGCTGGTTGCCTTTGCCTATTTCTGGTCGTTCAGGCATAATGGCCGCAAGGCGGCAAAGGCGGTAACGATAGGGGCAAAATCCCTATTGAACCTCATCCCCCTGCTGCTGGCCGTTTTCGCTCTTGTCGGGCTTTTTCAGGAATTTTTGCCACCGACGGTCATTGAACAATTTTTCGGCACCGGGCATCGGGTTTTGTCCCTTATTACAGGCGGTATGCTCGGCGCCATATCCATCGGGCCGCCTCTGGCCTCATACCCCATTGCCGGGACGTTGTTGACAGCGGGGGCGTGGCCGCCGGCGGTGGCGGCATTTATCCTGGCCTGGATCTCAGTGGGCGTGGTAACCCTGCCATTTGAAGCAAAGGTTTTCGGCTGGCGCTTTGCCTTTATCCGTAATGGCGTGACCCTCATTGCCGCCATGTTCTCCGGTCTGCTGCTGGGGGGAGTGCTATGAGCGGTGTCAACTCGTTTTGGCGTTGGCTGCTCCGCCAGCGGACGCTGTGGATGGTCACCGTGCTCTATCTGTGGGCCTGGTCTGCCGCCCCGGCAAAGGCTGCGGCTGCCCTAAGCTACGGCGCCCATTTATTTGCCTCGGTGCTGATTATTATCGTGGCGGTATTCGCCCTCACCGGCTTGATTCAGGTTAAAGTCGGGCGTGATTTTATTTCATCCCTGCTCGGACATGACAGCGGTATCAAGGGGCTGTTGATAGCCTTGGGCTGCGGGATATTTATGATCGGCCCATCCTACGTGGTCTTTCCTCTGCTCATGGGCGTCCGCCGCTTAGGCGCCCGCTGGGCCGTTATTGCCATCGTTCTGGTTGCCTGGGCCATAAAACCGCAGATGCTGCCCATTGAGGCGCAATTTCTTGGCTTTCCCTTCGCCTTGATGCGAACCGGCCTGATTTTAATAATGGCGATTCCCCTGGGGCTCCTGATTGAATGGCTTATGCCCGTATAATCTCACCTTTTTGTTACTTTTTCTGCACGGCGCTTTTGCCGCCCTGATGGGTGTAAATCAGTACCGCGAAGAGGACCCCACCCTGAATGAAGTCCAACAGGGCCTACAACCAGCTCTTCATCATGGCCGTTATAAAATTTAAAAGTTTTGCTTGACATGCATTAACACGTAAATTATTATAATCATGTTTATGTGAAATAAAGGATATCTAAAATGCAAAAAAACATCCATAGGAATATTGATCAAAAAAGCATTATATCGAGACAGAATACTGAGAACTGTCTGGATACGATACAGCTGAATCAACTGGAACAATCCTACCGTAGCTGGCTTAAAGATACACCCCGATTTGATGTGCGCCTTTCCAGAAAAAGAATATTATTGATATTCCTGCTCATCCGGTACACCGGAGCAAAACTTAGTGAAATATTGTCCATTGACCCGTTTGAAGACATCGATCTTGATAAGGGCAGAATATCAATTCGGGATGTTCATTCAAAAAACAAAGCAATCTTGAGAACAATTCCCATTCCCCAATCACTGGTGGACGATATCAAATCCATGATGTCAGAACCTGATTTTTCAACTTTAATCAAAACGAAATTCAGCATTGATCCCGGTTTTGTCCGAAGGAAATTTTATGAACGTTCAAAATTTTGTGGATTCAATGAAAAACTGGGAGGCCCGGAAATGATCCGCAAGGCCCGTGCAGTTGAACTTTTGCAGAATAATATGCCATTACCTGTGGTTCAGAGTATTTTAGGGCACTCAACATTAAATTTAACCCAATCCATGGTTGCTTTTTCTGAAAAAGAAATTCAGAGGGTTACACAATTATTTATGGACAGAGAATCTGACCGAAAAACCAGTGCCCGGAATTCTTTTTTTGGAAAAATTAAACTAATCGAGCAAAATGATGTTTTGTCAAGAATAGAGATCGTGTCAATTGATGGTTTTTCTGTCATTACAACAATCACAACAAACAGTCTGGTGAAGCTTGGATTTAAAAAAGCAGACCTTGTTACTGTTGAAATCAAGTCTCCGTCTGTGATGCTGCAAATGCCAAACAAAGAGACTGAGTATCTATCTTCATGTTCAGCGGAAAACCAATTTAAAGGTATTGTGACCAGGGCAAGTCTGGGCCCGGTGGTTTCAGAATATGTTGTACGCATATCAGATGTGACAGAAATTTGCTCAACCGTCACAACAAAACGTATTCAACAATTAGAGTTGAAAATAGGAGATGAGGCATGGGTTCTCTTCAACAGTTTTTCCGTGGTTCTTCACAAAGAATAACAATTCTGAAGGGAAAAGCGTCCGGGTCATTTTCAGTATCATCCTGTTTTTACTGTGCGCCAAGCTTATTTACCAGGTCATTTTTATTTTATAGAGAGGAAAGTATGAGCAAACGCTTTGTATTTAACAGAATGGAAACAGCCGGATCTCTCGGAGATCTCGGCACGCTTTTGCCCATTGCCATTGCCATGGTTCTTTTTAACGGGCTTGATCCCATGGGTGTATTTTTAAGCGTGGGTGTTTATTACATCATATCGGGTATGTATTTTGGTATTACCGTACCGGTTCAGCCCATGAAAGTCATCGGGGCCTATGCCATTGCCACCTCCATGGGTGCAGGAGAGATATTGGCATCATCCCTTTTAATGGGGATTTTTTTATTGATCGTGGGACTGACCGGTGCCATAGACGTCATTGCCAGGATAACCCCGAAGTCCGTAGTGAGAGGGGTGCAGTTATCCACCGGTGCTCTGCTTATTTCAGGCGGTGTCAAGTTTATGATCGGAACTTCCAGATTCCAGATTCTGCAGAATGCTGTGGAACCGCATTTAAAT
>WGCX01000255.1 GCA_015493575.1 Desulfobacteraceae bacterium
AAAGAGCTCACTTTTTACAGAGTAACTGATGCTCTTTTTATGTTCGTTGTGAGGCGATGGAACGCAGTCCAGCTCGGCCTCATGGCCGTTATAAGAAAGAGTCTATTTTGACAGAGTCACGAATGCTTTTTCTTCTATGTTCATTGTGAGGCTCCGTAGCGCAGTCCGGACCGGCCTCATGGCCGTTATTCAGACACTGTTTTATCAATATGAATATTGTATTTTTTTATATGGTTATAAAGAGTAACCCTGCTTATTCCAAGAAGTTGTGCAGCCTTTGATTTATTACCCCCGGTTGATGACAGAATCGAAATTAAATTCTGTTTTTTATCATTCTCACCGTTTGCATTGACCATTTTTGTTTGAACATCCTGACTGCTGTCTTTTCCAATGAGGTTTAAAGGCAGGTGCGCCGGAGTAATTTCATCTCCATTGCACAATACAAAGGCGTATTCAATTACATTTATAAGTTCCCGAATATTTCCCGGCCAGTTATAGGTGTACAGAATTTCCAATGCCGTTTTATTCATAGTAGAAACCTGTTTTCCAGTTTTAAGCCGGATCTTGTTGATAAAGGCGTTGACCAGTAAAGGGATATCCTCTTTCCTTTCCCTTAACGGTGGAATATGAATTGGCAATACCCCTATGCGGTAAAAAAGATCTTCACGGAATTGTCCTTTTTCAATGAGTTCTTCGAGATTCTTATGGGTGGCTGAAATAATTCTCACATCAACGGATACAGGATCGTTGTCTCCCACTTTTTCAATTGTTTTTTCTTCAATTACCCGCAAAAGTTTTATCTGGGTGGACAGGGGCATATCTCCTATTTCATCTAAAAATATATCCCCTTTATCAGCCGCTTCAAACCTTCCCACCCTTGTTTTAAAGGCACCTGTAAAGGCTCCTTTAACATGCCCGAACAACTCGCTTTCAAGTATGGACTCGTTCAAGGCGGCACAGTTGACTTTGACAAGGGATGCTTTTTTGCGGCTGCTGAGGTTATGAATTGCATTTGCAACAAGTTCCTTTCCCGTGCCGCTCTCGCCGTAGATAATTACCGGGGTGTCCGATTTTGCCATAATCCTGATAAGCTCAAATACCCGCTTTATTCCGGGGGATGTCCCGATCATGGACTGGAATCCGTCCTTTGCACTTAATTCACTTCTCAGGTTTGAAATTATTTTTTCTTTTGCCACAGCCTCACTCAAATCGGTAAAAGTTTCAACCCCGCCAATTATTTTTCCTGCTTTGTTTCTCAAAACAGCGGCCTTTTTAAAAACATCAATCCGTGTACCGTCCTTTTTCTGCATGGTACATCTTGTCTGCATCTTTTTTTTCTCAAAAAGTGCGCAGAAACGGTCAGGGTATTTCTTTTTCTTCACAAAACACTTGTCGCATTTTAAAACATCGCAGGGCTTTTCAATCAGCTCATTTTCCGTAAAATCTGTAAGTTTTAACATGGATCTGTTAACAGAAATGATTACACCCTGTGAGTCAACAACCATGAGAGCTTCCACCATTGTATCAATGATTGCCTTCCAGTACCTGTCCTGTTTTATTCTGAATCTCGCCAATATCTCTCCTCTGTGTAAAGATGTTTACAAGTGTTAACTTATAAAGTTTTTACACATGTAAATCAATAAAATTATCAAAAATATTATTACATGTAAAATCAGCAACTTGAAATTTTCAATTAAATGTGACAGAACAAAGGTATGGATTTTGCTGCACATTCCACAGATCTACAGATTAAGAACACAGATTGAAAACTACAGATTAAAAACGGTTTACAAAGATCAACAACTGATTGCAGATCATAAAGAAAATTTCCGGATTTCGGATTGTTATTTTTATAGTTTATATATGGAGAAAAACTTATGCCCAAAGCAGGTACAGTCTTAATTTACGGAACAAATTTAAGTGGTTACAGGATAGCATATGCCCTTGGCAAAATGGGACACAAAACAATTATGCTGAACAGGGGTGCATATGTTGATGAGGTAAGAAACCAGGTGCTTTCCCAGCTTCCCTTTGACCTCTGCTGGGCATGTGCCTATGCACCCCAGAGGCTTTTTGTGGGGCTTGGCGCCATGCAGATGTTTTATAATTCGGAACTTATTGATGTAAAGGGCGAAGCAGGTAATTTTAAAGTAAAAATCAAGAAAAAAGATGCATTTGTAAATAATTATATCTGTACAGAATGTGAAAAATGTGTGGATGCATGCCCGGTGGAAGTTGAAAGAAACGGGAAAAAGCAAAAGGCTGTGCAGGTTCTGCCCAAAATGTTCTGGGAAAATATTTTCTTAATTGATGAGGAAAACTGCACAAAATGCGGTGCGTGCGAGAAGATATGCCCCACCGGAGCCCTTAAAATCAACAGACCTGAAGAGGAGATTGAGATTGAGGTCGGGGCAATTATTCTTGCTCCTGAATTTGATGAGCCCGGCATTGAAGAATTAAAACCATTTGGATGGGGTATTTTGCCCAATGTTGTAAAAAGCTCGGATATTGCAAGGGAATCACTTGCTTCAAATTTTACTGAAGATTCTTTTAAACGCCCCTCCGATGGAAAACTCCCGGAAAGTATCGCTGTAATTGTAACGCCCCAGTTCAATGATGATAAAACCGAGTATGAAACCTATAATGCAAGTGCCATGGCAGTTTACCGCGCTAATAAAATAAAGGATATACATCCGGGCATTGATGTAACTATCTTCTGCAGGGAATACAAATGCTATGGCAAGGGCCACTGCAGAATGTACCAGCGGGCAAAGGACAATGGAATTAAAATCATAAGGACTGAAACTCTTGAAATCAGTGATGTAGAAAACAAAAACAATAAAATATCCTTTTCATCAATGGGCAAAACAGATGAACAGACTGTGGATATGTCCATACTGGTCACAGGCCAGGCTCCACCGTCTGCCATGGAAAAACTTTCCAATATCTGCGGAGTCGAAGCAGAAGAACACGGATTCTGCAAACTTCTTCCCTTTACCTGCGCCAAAACCCCGGTAAATGGTATTTTCGGCGTTGGTGAGTTCACGGCCCCAAAGGGAAATCCCGAAACCATATGGGAGGGATACGGTCCCTTACAGGAAGTTCTCTCATGCCTTGGTGACAAAAACTTTGCAAAGCCATCCCCTCCTTCATTAAGGGATGTCTCATATGAAATGCCGAAAACCGGGGTGTTTATCTGCAGCTGTTTTGGAGCCTTTTCAGACAAAATGGACATTGACGCCCTTTTAAAGAGAGTGAAAAACTCACCTGATGTTTCCCATGCCGAAATAATAAATGGCTGCTGCACCCCGCCATCCATCCAGGAAACAGCTGCAAGAATAAAAGAATCCAAAGTAAACAGGGTGGTCCTTGCCGTCTGCACACCGACCCAGAAACTGATGAAATTCAGAAAAACCGTTATGATTGCAGGACTTAATCCCCTGCTTTCGGAATTTCTCAGATTAAGGGAGGATATCATCCAGGTTCACAAGAACCCTGCTGAAATGGAAAACAAAGCATTTGCAATGATCTGCGCTGCCGCAGCAAAATTAAAAACGGCAAAGGCCATGCCCACCCTGATGGACGGTATTGGTTCAAAGGTGCTGGTTATCGGAGGAGGCCCTGCAGGACTTGAAGCTGCGCGTTATCTTGGAAATGCAGGTCATGAAGTGCATGTTGCTGAAAAAAAGGATCATGTCGGCGGAATGGCTGATATCCTGACAAAGGATCTTGAGAATCATGATTTAAAAGAATATATGGATCAGGTTGTAAAGGACATTGAAGAAAATGACCACATCACAGTTCATACTGAAACAATGGTAAAAGATGTTTCAGGATATGCTGGAAATTTTAATATTTTACTTGCAGAAAAAAACCTTGAGCCCTTTGAAATTAAACCTGCAATTGTGATTATTGCAACCGGGGCAGTTGAATCAAAAAACGATCTTTACATGTATGGAAAAGATGAACGGGTAATGACCCAGCTTGAATTTGAACAAAGACTTGCAAAGGATGACATATCAGGTTCCCATGTTGCAATGATTCAATGCGTTGGTTCAAGGAACCTCAACAAACCATACTGCTCCAGGGTGTGCTGTTCTGCTGCCATTAAAAACGCTTTGATTTTAAGGGAAAAAAATATTGATGTGACAATTTTCTACCGGGATATGAACACCTATGGATTCAGGGATGATTATTTTGATCTGGCAAGGGAAAAAGGGGTCACCTTTATACGCTTTGACGAAGATAAATATCCTGAACTTAAAATTGCCGGTAAAAGCGGGCCATCAGATGATGTAAAAAAACCCGGTAAAGCAGCAGCATCCAAAGGCATGCTTAAAATATCTGCACAGGATATTTCAGGAAAAAACGGTCAAACAGACGGACAGGACGTACAAAACGGACAGGACGGACAACATATTGAAATATCAGCGGATTATCTTGTATTGAACACTGGAATGGAGCCTGACAACAGGAATAACAACGCTCTTTCAAAGATGTTTAACATAAAAATGGATGAGGACGGTTTTTTTGATGTTGAGTCCTGCGCATGTCCCTATGAAGACGCTTCAAAACGAATTATGAAACCATTTGAACTTTCCTCAAACGGTGTTTTTGTTGTGGGAAGTGCACATTCACCCCGTGCTTTCATGGAATCTGTTATGATGGCAAGGCAGGCGGCAGGCAAGGCCATGGTTATTCTTTCCAGCGCAAAAATGCCGCCACCCAATGCCATGTTTGTATCGGAGGTGGATTTAAGCAAGTGCACGGGATGCGGAATCTGCGTTGATATATGCCCCTATAATGCAAGGGAAATAGACCCCGTACAGAAAGTGGCAAAAGTTCATCCCTTTCTCTGCGATTCATGCGGTGCATGTGTTGTTGCATGTCCGAGCAGTGCGGCTTTTTTAAGGGATCAACGGGAAGACCAGCTTAT
>WGCX01000256.1 GCA_015493575.1 Desulfobacteraceae bacterium
ATTAAAGATTTAAGAGGGTCAGGCTTTCCTTATTGTCATTATCTCAACTTTTGAGGTTAACATATATTTATAGTTTGATAACAACGAATAAGAAAAGCCTGACCCCCGTTTTGAAAAAATTTCAATTAAAAAACTTGATAATCGAGTTATAAAAATATTAAAAGAAACAATTGCATTGATGGGAAACATCAGGGAATTAATTTTTGAATATAAAAATATTCTTCGCAGCAACTATAAATTTTACAGTCAGGATTTGTTAAACAATTTATTTAAACATCCCTATATTAAAATTGCGTTTATGGAAAGAGATTAAGGAGTAATTCAAGGAATTACAGCAACAAAATATTTAAATGAATTGACAAAAGACGGATTATTGGAAAAACAAAAATTAGGAACAGGAAACTACTATATAACTGCCATGAGGCAGATCTAAACTGCGTTACAGTGCCTCTCAACGAACATAGAAAGAGTATTTGTGACTCTGTCAAAAATGAGTTCTTTCATATAAACGGCCATGAGGCCGGGCTGGACTGCGCCGCGGAGCCTCACAACGAACATAGAAAAAGCATTTGTGACTATGTCACAATAGACTCTTTCTTATAAAAAAAATGAGAAATTACTGTTCTGGTTCATCTCTCAAATAAAATTCCTGTATAGCCCACAAAACTTTCACCCGGATTTTTTTCATAACTTGTGGTGTAGTCAATTTCCATTGCCCTGACTGCCCCAAGTTTTTTTGCAGCAGAAGCCGCCGCTGCAACAGCTCCGGAACAACAGATATTATGATTTTCAAGTCCCTCGGAGATGATGGCCAATGGTTCCATGGATTTTATGGCGTTAACGGCTTTTCTGTCATTGTCATTGACCACCCAGTCAATTGCTTTTCTGCCGCTGCCTGCAGGTGTGAAACCATAGTTGTTTCCATAATGTGTAAGATCCGTTGATCCAATTACACAGATATGCAGACCAAGCTTTTCTGCGGCGCTAACCGCTGATATTCCGATCTGTTCTGCAGCAGGGGAAGGCGGTACTCCAACGGGAACAATAAAGGCTTCAGGGAAAAAATATTTTATGAACGGAAGCTGGAGTTCAATGGTGTTTTCATCGGGGAAAGAAGAAGGATCAAGGAGGTTCATCCCTGCAGTTTCAGACATGGCTTCCGCAAGTTCTGCGTGTATTTCAAGATCTCCGAGAGGAGTTTCCCATGCACCATGTCCAAGTATGCACGGGCTTGACTGCCGGTGCATGTGCATGCCGAAAATAACAAAAACATCATATGGGTTTAAAGGTGACTTCAGGGCATTGATAACTTTGCAGGCAAGTGATCCTGAAAAATACCAGCCTGCATGGGGCACAATCCCGCCTGTAAAATTTTCATTTAAATGCTGTTTGTCTTCCTTGAGAAATTGTTTTATCTGACTTTTGCATTCATCCCGGTTTCCAGGATACCATGAGCCTGCAAAGGCAGCTTTTTTCCTTTTCATAAAAGCACCTCCGTAAGACACCTCCGTTCTGATATGAAACGTCTGTAAAATTCTTTTTAAAATCAGAGTTGGTTTCGCTTCTTCGAACCTATATTTGTCAGAATCTTTGATTCTTAGAGGCTGTTCAATAGTCTTCAGATCAGCCTCATGACCGTGATACATGAAAAACAGAAACCTTAAGACCGAAAATTTTAAATTTTTGACTTAACCTGGGTTTTAATCCATTTTATCCATGGATCAAGGCCATCTTCTGTTTTTGCAGACAGTTCAAATACAGGAATACCTGGATGAACGTTTTTAATGTTGTTCACGGCTTCCTTCACATTGTAGTCAAGATAGGGAAGAAGATCAGTTTTATTTAAAATTGCCGCATCTGCAACCTGGAACATCAGGGGGTATTTCAAGGGTTTGTCTTCGCCTTCGGTTACGCTTAACACAACGGCTCTTTTATCCTCTCCGATGTCAAATTCAGCGGGACATACAAGATTTCCTATATTTTCCACTATTAAAAGATCAATATTATCAAGGTCAAGTTGTTTTGCAGATTTATTTATCAGATGGGCTGCAAGATGGCAGTCTCCTCCGAATTTGTCTGTATTTATCTGAACAACGGAAGCTCCTGTTACTTCAAGCCGGTCAGCATCATTTCTTGTGCATATGTCACCTACTATGATTCCGGTTTTTATTTCAGGCATGATCCTAACAAGAGTTCTGCACAGGGTTTCTGTCTTTCCGGAGCCGGGGGAGCTCATCATGTTAAGGACAAAAACATTTTTTTCCTTAAAATACTTTCTGTTGGCATCGGCCATATTATCGTTTGCTTCTAGAACATTTTTCTGAACATCAATTTCCATTTCTTTCTCCGGTTAAAATTTATAAGAAAGAGCTCATTTTTGACAGAGTCACGAATGCTCTTTTTATATTCGTTGTGAGGCGCTGGAACGTAGTCCGGATCTGCCTCATGGCAGTTACGTTTGGGATCAAGCCGTCATGGAGGTAGATCTGATTCTGTCTATTCATCTCCCTGTTTTGCTGTGAGGTTTGCCAGGCCGGTTTTTGGAAAAGCCGGATCCGCATTATTTAAATTCACCTCATGGTTTTTGTGATCAGTGTGATCAAGGTAGTTGTAGCATTTTCCGGTAAATAATTCAACGCCTGCAGTTTTTAATTTCAGCGTGCGCGGCTGTTGTCAAACATTTTTTATCTGAAACGCCTGTAAATTTCCTTTAAAATAACTATTGGCTCCGCGTAAAATAACTATTGGCTCCGTAGTTTCGGCCATGGGGAATCACGGCAGAAAAATATTCAAATGAGAAATTTTATCCTTTGACACATAATTTGTAAAATAAGGTTAAAAAGATATCAAAGCTTATAAAATAATAAAAATTTTCTTTATGGCATTATATTTTTATCCAATAATACTTTTTTTCTTAATAAATTTAAAAAAATACTTGACAATTGTTTTACGTTTTGTGAATCTGATTCAGATCATAAATTTACTTTGACAGGGATTCTGCCTGATTTTTCAAATCCACATGGAAAAGGTAAAGATGGACTGAGAAGAAAAAGCCCGGCAGTCAATACAATTGTTAAAACAATGGTTATGGCTGACGGTTCTGAGGCAGATCCGGATTTGCCCGGATCTGGTTCAATAAAAAATGAAACTCTCATTACCACAGACAATGGTAGAAAGTTTCACAAAAAAATATATAATTACAGGAGGGTATCATGCCGATTAAAGACAATACACTTATTATTGATGGTTATACATTGACCATTGAGGAACTTGTGCAGGCTGGTAATGATTTTTCCATGAAAGTTGAGATTGATGAGAAAAACTGGCCGAAAATCAGGGACTGCCGGGCAATGGTTGATAAATGGGCCAATGAGGAGAGGTGCATTTACGGGGTTAACACAAGCTGCGGAGGACTGGTTGACCATCTTCTTCCAAAGGACCGTGACAATGATTTTCAGAAAAATCTTGTAAGGTGTATCACAACCCAGGTTGGAGAGCCTTTTTCCGATGAACTGGTGAGAACCTTCATGATCGCAAGGGCCAATTCTCTTTGCCGTGGTTATTCCGGTATTAAGGAAAAAAATCTTAAAATTTATGTTGAAATGATCAACAAGCATGTCTGTCCATTGATTCCACAGAAAGGATCTCTTGGAACAAGTGGGGATCTCGGACCCCTTGGCTGCATCGCAAGTGTTGGCTTTGGCGAATGGAAGGCAAGGTACAATGGAGAACTCATGTCCGGTAAAGAGGCAATGGAAGCTGCAGGTATCGAATTAATGTACCTGAATGCCAAGGAAGGACTCTCCCTTATTAATGGAACATCCGCCATGGTGGGTCTTGCATGTACTGTTATACTGGAAGCGATTAACAGCCTGAAAAATTCAGATATTATAGCTGCCTTTGCCATTGAAACCCTCATGGGGCGGATAAATCCCTTTGATGTAAGGGTGCATGAGCAGAAATATCATCCGGGACAATATGCCATGGCCATAAACCTGACAAATCTTCTCAAGGACAGCTCCATGGCAATTGATGAGCAGGAACTCTCCCTTGAACTCCAGGAAGTCTTAAAAAAACATGAAGGCATATCCGTTGCTGATATTCCGGTGGAAGACGCATATTCCATCAGGTGTACACCCCAGTTCATAGGGCCCACAAGGGAAGCCGTTGAAAATGCATACAATGTTTTAACAAGGGAGTTGAACTCAAGTAATGACAATCCCTTGATTTTTACGGAGTTTGATACATTTATCCATAATGGTCATTTCCATGGACAGCCCATCTCAATGGTTATGGATTTTCTTGGGATAAGCATGGTGAATGTCGGTGTTGTCAGTGACCGCAGGATTGACAGGTTCATGGATTCTTCCCACTCCACAGGACTGCCACCCTTTCTCTGCAAAGAGGATACAGGGGTCAGGATGGGACTCATGGGCGGACAGTTCATGACCACAAGCCTTGTTGCTGAAAACAGGACACTTGCAACGCCTGCATCAATTCAGTCCATCACCTCAACGGCTGATTTCCAGGATATTGTAAGTTTTGGTCTTATTGCAGGACGGGAAGCGAGACAGATTGTTGAAAATACAAACCATATACTTTCCTTTGAACTGCTCTGTGCTGCCCAGGCAGCAGATATCCGCGGTGTTGACAAATTGAGTAAAGCCGGAAAGATTCTCTATGATGAAGTGCGCAAAACAATTCCCTATATGGATTTTGACATGGTGTATATTGATCATATGGAAGAACTTAAAGCGAGAATTGAATCCGGTGAATTTGTGGAAAAAGTTGAAAAGGAAATTGGAGAGCTTCTGCTTGTCCATAAAAAAGAATGAGGGAAACACATGATTGAATCAAAAATTGAAAACCGGATATTTGATGAATACAAGGAAAAATTTCCCGTTTCAAAACAGAATCATGAAAAATTAATCAAGTATATTCCAGGGGGGGCAACAAGAAGTCTCAGCTATTTTAAGCCTTTCCCTATCCACATTGAATACGGGGAAGGCGCCTATGTTTTTACCCCGGATGGCGAAAAATTGTTAGACGTGACAAATGCTTACGGAGCACTTGTCTTAGGACACGGTGACAAGGACGTTTCCGATGCTGTCTGCAGCGGGATAAAAAAAGGCTCCCAGTATTCAACCCCAACCATGGGTCAGTATAAACTTGCAAAACTTCTCTGTGAAAGGGTACCGGGTTTTGACAGAATAAGATTTGTCAACAGCGGTACCGAGGCAACTCTTTTTGCACTGAGAACGGCAAGGGCTTTTACCGGAAAGGACAAAATCATAAAAATGTCCGGGGGGTTCCACGGCACCCACGACTGCGTTGCAGCCTCAACAAAAAAGAATGTCATTACAGCCGGTATTCCAAAGGGAATGACAGAGGATATGATTGAAGTTAAATTCAACGATTGTGACGGACTGGAAAAAGCGGTCAGGGAAAATGCCGAAACTCTCGCAGCCGTTATCATGGAGCCTTTTCTTGGTGCCGGTGGAATTATTCTCCCAGAGGAAGGTTACCTGAAATTTGCAAGGGAAATAACGGAAAAATACAATGTTCTTCTTATTTTCGACGAAATATTCTCCTTCAGGGTTCACGAGGGCGGATGCCAGGCATTATACGGTGTGATTCCTGATATAACAACCGTTGGCAAGGTTGTGGGGGGAGGTCTTCCCATCGGCGTTTTTGGCGGAAAAGAAGAAATAATGAATATCTTTTGCCATGAAAAAACTGAAAAGCCATTGTATCATTCAGGCACATTTAACGGTTATGAAACCGTAATGCAGGCAGGTTATGCTGCAATGAAAAAATATGATGCAGCGGCAATAAAAAAGATAAATGAACTTGGCGGATATTTCCAGGCAGGTCTTTTAAAAACTTTTAAAGATAATGCATTAAATATCCATTCCAACCAGATCGGCTCCCTTTTAAACATGCATTTTGTGAATAAAGAGGTAACCACCCCTGAAATTGTGATGGAATCGGAAGAAAAACTCCATGAATTGATGCATGTTTATCTGTTAAATAAAGGAATTTTTACCATACCAAGGGGGCTGTTTGTTTTATCCTGTGTCATAAAAAAGGACGAAATTGATAATTTATTAGATAAAATTGACGGATGTTTAAAAGAATTGTTGCCTTTGATTAAAGAAAAATATAAGCATTTACTTGAATAATCGCCATGAGGTGGATAAGGTACAAAAATGGTATTGGATGAGATTGACAAGAAAATTTTAAATACGCTCCAGAAAAACGGGAAGACAACAAATTCAAAATTATCTAAAATAGTCGGGATATCAGCACCTGCAACACTTGAAAGAGTTAAAAGACTGGAATCTGCGGGTGTAATATCCCATTTCACCGTGGTTGTTGATCCGGTAAAACTTGGATATACCATCATGGCCATCATCAATATAGGGCTGAATCTGAGCCAGCTTAATTCCGTTGCTGATATTAAAAAAAAATTTGCAGAACTTGAGGAGATCGTAGAGTGCTATCAGATCTCCGGCGAAAATGATTTTATATTAAAAGTAGTGAGCAGAGATATTAAAACCTATGCTGAATTTATCAATAATACATTAACAAAAATTGAAGGAATTCAGATGATTAACTCTTCTTTTGTCATTGATATTGTCAAAGAAAAGAAAGTGTTTCTGCTTGATCCGGAACAGGAGTACAGATTGTCAACGGCCTGATCCTTAAAATAATTTAACTACGAGGGGGATTGTATGAATAAATTAATAATAACAGCTGCGGTGACCGGTTCCGTCCATATACCGACCATGAGCGACTATCTTCCCATCACTCCCGATGAAATAGTGGAAGATGCGGTAAAGGCATGGGAGGCAGGGGCTGCCATTGCCCACATCCATGTCCGGAATCCTGAGAACGGTCTGCCTGTGTCTGATCCTGATCTTTTTGTTGAAGTGTGCACAAAGATTAAAAAAAGATGTGATTTAATTCTTTTGCCCACAACTGGCGGAGGCATGAACCAGACAACGGAAGAAAAGCTTATTCCCATTAAAAAATTGAAACCCGAGATGTGTTCATATGATCCTGCACCTTTTAATTTCGGTATTTTCCAGATCGCCGGACGATTTAAGGAATTTAAACACAAGTGGGAAAAGGATTATCTTGAATTGTGCAAAAACGTTACATTCAGACCGACATTCCAGGATGACCTCACATATGCACAGACTTTCCTTGACATTGACACCAAACCTGAAATAGAGATCTATGAACTTGGCCATGTGAGTTATGTTTCATGGCTCCTTTCTGAAAATCTTTTAAAGACCCCTGTTCATCTTCAGTTTGTATTCGGTCCCATGGTGGGCTGGATGACTCCTTCGGTGAAACATCTCGTTCTTATTTATGACGAGGCAAAGGAGGTTCTTGGCGAGGGGAATTTCACATGGTCCGTTGCTGCAGGTGGAAAATTTCAGATTCCCATAACTTCAACTGCATTGGCAATGGGAGCCCAGAACGTCAGAGTGGGGCTGGAAGACTCTATTTATGCAGGCAAGGGCATAATGGCAAAGGCCAGTGCCGATCAGGTAAATATGATCAAAAGAGTGGCAAAGGAGATGAGCCTTGAACCTGCAACTCCGGAAGAAGCAAGGCAGATACTTGGGCTTAAGGGCCTTGACAAAGTTGCATTTTAAAATTTAAAAGGAGGGATACCATTGAATTATTCGCAATACGCTGCAATTCATGCACGTCATATTCCGGACAAAACCTGTCTTATTGAAAGAACACCTGCAACCGGACAGAGAAGGACCTATACATGGAAGGAATTTAACGATGAAATAAACCGGACATCCAATTATCTGTCAAAGGAATTAGGCGTTAAAGACGGTGATTTTGTCATGCACCTGCAAAAGGATTCCTTAGAATGGCTGGTGACATATTTTGCAATAATTCGTCTCGGGGCAGTGATCGTTCCATTGAATTTCAGGTTTGAGAGCAAGGATGTCCTCTATGCGGCAGAAGTCTGTAAACCTGATGTTTTCATACTTGGCTCTGAATTTTTAAGTGTTGTCCAGCCTGCACAGAAAGAGTTGACAAGTATTCAAAATTATATATGTGTGGGAGAAACGGTCCCGGATGATATGATCGATTTTAATATTATCAAAAATTATAACGACACCTCCGATGCACTTGTTGAAGTTGACAGGGATCACAGCCTTGCCATGATGTTTACATCGGGTACCACTGGAAAGCCGAAACCCGTGCTCCACACCCATTTTTCAGTGAACAGCACCGCCGTTGGAAACGGAATGACATATTTTGTGCAGAAGGATGATAATTATCTTTTCTTTCTACCCCTGTATCACAGCGGAACCATGTTTTTATGGGCTCCCTTTTATGCAACAGGAGCCAAAGGTACGCTAATAAGGGACTTTAGAGATCCTAAATGGATTATTGAAGCCGTTGCCGAGGAAAAATGCACTGATGTGCTCTTTGTGGTGCCAATCGGAATTGCCCTGCTCAACGCCATTGCCAAGGGGGATGTCAATCTTGATAATTACGATCTTTCCTCATGGAAATATATGGAAATAGGCGCCCAGCCCGTACCCTTTGACATCATGAAAATGCTTGTTGAAAAACTTCCATGCAAAGTATCAAACATATACGGCATTACAGAGGGCGGCGGCGGCGGGACCTTTAACCTTTATCCTGAAGATGTGCTTTTAAAACCGGGTTCAATCGGGAAACCCACTTTTGGGGTTGAAGCTAAAATTATAGGGTTAACCGATGAGGAACTTCCAGCCGGTGAAGTGGGGGAACTGATCTTTAGAACGCCTCGTATGATGCGGGAATATTACTCAAATCCGGAAAAAACCGCAGAAACTTTAAAAAATGGTTGGCTTTATACCGGAGATCTATTAAAGAAAGATGACGATGGTTATTTTTATATTGTTGACCGCATGAAAGACATGGTCACAAGCGGCGGTGAAAATATTTTTCCCGTTGAAATTGAAGATGCGCTCATGGATCACCCCGATATTGATGACGTGGCCTGTATAGGCTACCCCGATGAAAAGCTCGTTGAAATCGTACTTGCAGTGGTGCAGCTCAAGGAAGGCAAAACCATGACAGAAGAAGAGCTTATTGAATTTGCCAAATCCAAGCTTGCCCTGTACAAAGTCCCGAGAAAGGTCATTTTTGATCAAGTGCCGAGAAATCCCACGGGTAAATTGATGAAACCCCAGTTAAGGGAGAAATTTACCGGAAGAAAAGAAGCTTTTAAAAAACTGGATTAAATCTGTTCAACCAACGTAAAAAGAGCATTTGTTACTTTTTAAAAGTGCGCTCTTTCTTATAACTGCCGCCGGCAGTTCTGAAACTGTTTCAGATCTGCCCTGAACAAAGGGATGAAAGACGTGTATTATTTTACACTCTTTCATAAAAAAAACTTCAAGAAAAGGAAAGGAACGAATTATGAGAATCAGAAAAATCGCAGTTTTATTGTTGGTCGTAATGGTTGGTGCATTCATGTTCTCTGCTCCTGTAATGGCGAAAAAAAAACCATCCCTTGACAAATGGAAACCTGATTTTAATCCCAAAGGTGCCAAATACAGATGCATTGTGTCCAATGTATCAACACCTGCACTTGTCGGAACCCATGCAGGTTTTGAAATCCGTGATGAAGTTTGGAAAAGGACAAAGGGAAAAATCTATGTTGACTTTAAACCCTATTCCATCCTTGGCGGTGAGGTTGAAGTCTTAAACATGGTACAGCTTGGCGCAATTCAGGGTATGGGGGTAAGTTCTGTGGCCTCAACAAACCTGGGGCCGAGATTCGGCATTGTGAATCTGCCTTTTCTTGTTGATTCCTTTGCAAAACTTGACAAATTTATTTCAAATAAAAAACTTTTTAACCATTTTTTAATGGCAATGGATCACCAGGGGATAACAGGCCTTGATATTACAGGTTATGGTAATTATGGATGGGCAACAACCATACCCGTAAGAAATATTGCAGATGCAAAAAAAATAAAATTCAGGATTGCCGAGGCTGCGGTTAACCAGCTTACCTACAGAAACTGGGGTTTCCATCCTGTTTCCATGCCCTGGCCAGATGTCCAGGTCGCCTTAAAACAGGGCGTTATTACCGGTCTTGACCATACCCCCGGTGTATGTCTTCTCACCAAAAAATTTGAAGTTGCAAAATATTTCACACAGATAAATTATGCACAGGGACTTTTTATCTGGATTTTTAACAAAGCATGGCTTGCAAGCCTTCCTGCGGATTTAAGGGAAGAATTTGTCTCAAGTGTTCATGATGTATGTGCAAAAAACAGAAAATTAACTGCAACATGGGAAGCTGAAAATATTGCCAAAGCAAAGGCAAAGGGAGTGCAGTTCTTTAAACTTTCTGCCGGTGATATGGCAACTTTAAAGGCAGAGAGCAAGGGTACATATGAAAAATACGCTCCTGAGATCAACAAACTTTATCCCAACGATAAATACCGGAGCAAACATTTTCTTCAAGATGTCCAGGATTTTTTAAATAAGTAATTCTAAATCATCAGAAAATCGGTCTTTTGGCCGGTAGGGGAACTAAAAGAAAATAATATAAGTATATCGTGAAGTACTTTTGTTCGTGTTCAAGGCGTGATGACAGGCGCATAGTCGAACTATGTGACTGTTATCACAACAGAGAAAACGTTCAAAAGGGCAAACAGGATGCGTGCGTAAATTATTTTTTGGAAGGTCCCTTATGGCATGGACAATATTATTATCGCACAAAGTCAGTAAGCTGTGCAGTTTTGATGGCCTGGTGGCTTTGTGCCTTATAATAAACAATGCTGAAAATTTTATAACCGCCATGAGGCGGATCTGGATTAAAGCCCAGACCCGTCTCAAGGCTCAAAGAATCAAAGATTCTGACAAATATAGAAACTCTTATTCTGAAAGGAACTTGGCAGGAGTTTCTTATAAAAAGACAATTAGGCTCATACCACATGAGCTTTACCGGGAAAAAATTTATGATAGGCAAATTTCTTAAAAGGCTGGACTGGGTACTTACAAATATCGAGGAATGGTCACTTTTTATTATGGTCATGGCAGCGCTCATTGCTTTGTTTGCCAACGTTGTATTAAGGTACGGGTTTAATTATACCCTTGCCTGGAGTCAGGAACTGGTTCGGATTGTGATTATTTATTCCACTTTTATAGGGGCAAGTGTTGCAATAAAACAGAGGAGTATGATTAGAATTGATGCCATTGTTCAGATTTTTCCAAAGCTTAAGACAGGGCTGACATATTATACGGATGTTTTAATGCTTATTTTTGCGGCAATGATGGTTTATTACGGGTATAAAATGGCTGAACTTCAGTATGTAACCCACCAGAAAACCATTATCATGCAGATACCGCTGTCCGCTATTTATGCCATAATGCCCGTAATGGGTATCATGATATTTCTCAGGACTCTCATGGTCATTACTCAGGACATTCTAAGCAATAAAAGGGGATAATTCATGCAGATCAGCGATTTAATCATTTTGTGCATACTTCTTGGCTGTATGACATCCTACGTACCTGTATTTCTATGTCTCTTTTTTACCACTGCCATCGGGTTTATGTGGTTTGCTCATATGCCTCTTATCCTCCTTGCCCAGACACTCTTCAGGAGCTTAGATAATTTTTCCCTTGTTGTTGTTCTGTTTTTTATTCTCTGCGGTAATATCATGAGCAAGGGGAAAACCGTGGAAAAGCTTATCAATCTTGCCAACGCCCTTGTATCATGGCTTCCCGGGGGACTTGGCATGGCAGGAGTCGTCGGATGCGGGCTGTTTGGTGCCATATCTGGCTCAACCGTTGCAACGGTGGTGGCCCTTGGCGGATTCATGATTCCGGCTCTTATCCAAAACGGGTATGAAGAAAAATATACCTTGGGCCTCATGACCACATCTCCCAATCTCGGTGTCATTATCCCGCCGTCCATCAGTATGATCTTTTATTCCATGATAAGCAATGTGTCACTTGAAGGCCTGTTTATTTCAGGTTTTATACCCGGGCTGCTCATCATCGCCTGTGTCTGTTTTTATACATGGATACTCTACCATAACAGGACAGACATTAAACGGCTGCCCATGCCCGCATTTAAGGATCTTTATCTTATTTTAAAGGAAGGATTCTGGGCTGTCATGCTTATCGTAATAATTTTTGGAGGTATTTTTTCAGGTGCATTTACAGCCAATGAGGCTGCTGTTGTGGCAAGCGTATATGCGTTTCTTGTTGAACTGTTTATTTACAAATCCATGAATTTCAAAGATGTCAAGGAAGTTACCATCAGTTCGGCTGTAACAAGCGCCACCCTGCTGTTAATCGTTGCCTCTGCAACCTGTTTTGGAAGGTATCTGACATTTCAGAATATTCCAAGCCGCGTTGCTGAAATTGTTGTTGCCAATATCCATTCTCCCTTTGTCTTTCTGCTTGCCATGAATATTGTGCTGCTTTTCATCGGCATGTTCATGGATATTATTTCAGCAACCCTTATTCTCGGTCCTGTATTTTTACCCCTTTTGGGGCCTTTCCATGTAAATCCCATGCATTTCGGTCTGATCATGACGGTGAATCTTGCCATTGGATACTGCACACCACCCATGGGTGTGAGTCTGTTTATCACAGGGGCACTTGCCAAGCGGGATATCATTTATGTGTCAAGGGCGGTTCTGCCCTTTCTTGCCATACAGATCGGGGTGTTGTTCTTTTTGACATATTTCCCCCAGGTGGTTTTGTTTTTACCGAGAATGTTCGGGTATCTTTAGAATATGATTTAAAGCTTTTCGTGAACTTTTTCGTAAATTTTTGATTTTTGCGAGCAGAACTAAAGCCCGAATTTAGTGCTTTAATCCTTGCCTGTATGCAGTGTGTAGAAACCAATAAATGTGTTATTGAAGATGACGGTGTTCTGCTTGCCGAAAAGGTTAAACATGCAGATGCGCTGATTATTGCAGGATTTACGCCGTATTCATCCCTTGACGTACGAACAAAGGCGTTTATGGAACGAATGTATCCTTTAAGACACAGACATGGTTATATGGCAGGAAAACCGGGCGGGACTATCATATCCCCTTGTCAATAATATTTTCATTGTGGCGCAGTCTTTCCTGGATACCCCTGGAAATTTCATAGTTCTGTTCGAAATTATCCCAGAAATTTTTATCTTTTTCTTTCCAGCTACTGCCAAAACGCCTGTTAAAATGGTTTCCAAGCCTTTCAAAGAGAAGCTTCCAGGTTGGTTTTCCTTCATTTTGAGCACCAATTAAATCATTGATCATGGTATCAAGATCACTTAAATGCTCCTTTGGCAGATAAGAGATGGCTCCTTTTTTTATGGAGTCCATTAATGATTCAGGGTTAAGGGAGTTTGCCGTGAGCATGACTGCCGGGATATCCCTTTGTACGCATTCTTCAAGAAGCTTCATCCCGTTAACGCCCATTATATCTAAAATCGCAAGATCATATTTGATGGCAAAAATTTTTTCAGAGGCGGTTTCATAGTCCGCTGCAACATCAATATCTGCTTCTTCAAGAATTTCTTTGATTGTATCAAGGACATCTGTTTCGTCATCCACTGCAAGTATATGTTTACCATAGTACAAGGGTTTGGTCTGTGTCATTTTTATACAAAATCCTCCTTTTCCAAAAAATCATATAACTGCCATGAAACAGATCTGACTCTTTTTACGAATCTGCCCACAATTTTCTTTTTTTGTTCTGAATTTAATTTTTCAATAAAAATTAAAGGTACAGAGGACATCAGGAAAAGTCAAGTAATTACTCAACCCAGATCCACCGCCTAAAATTCTAATACTCATCCTTCATTTCCATTGTAGGGAAGGGAAACTGAAGCTGATCAGATCCTTCCATGCCAGGCAGTAGTAATTGTTCTTCTATACATTATTGTTCGGAAGGCAGTCCAGGGCTTTTTTAAAAACCCTTAATTACTCAAAGCCGGCAGGTACGTTACCATCTTTTAATTGATTATTCCAAGCCCCTCCAGGTGTTCATTGGCTACGGGGATAAATGCTTTGACATCTGTTTGCTTTCTGATCTTTTCCTGTTCACTGTCATGAAATTCAGACTCTGCCCGCCAAAGGTGTCTCCCATATTAAAACACCCGCCAGACACCAACACAAACACCATGCCGGTTACAGGGTCTGTCCAGGCCTCTACGGCTTTTATCAATCCAGATGGTGATGAACCCTGGTTATACCGGAATAGAGTAAAAAACCTGAATTATGTATAAATGCGTAATTTGATAATCGGCGCCATGGCATCAAAATCCCCGTCATTATGAAGCAGCGCAAGATTTTGTTCCAAAGCGATTTGAGCAATAAGGCAGTCAACAGTACTGCGGATTGTAACGCCTTTCTTTCGGCAGGAAAAATAGATGAGCGCTGCACCTTCATAGGTTTTAATCGCATCCTGCGGGTAAAAGAATCTCTGGGATGAAAGGTAATCTCTTAACAGGTTATATTCCTTGTCCGATTTTGCACCCTGCAGCACTTCCTGGTAAATAATTGAAGTGATTCCGAATGGTATCTCGAGGTCCAGGACCTCACGCATTCGATTGGCCGGGCCGTTTGAAGTACCTTTGAAAAAATCAATCAGAACTGACGTATCCACAAGGATCATCTTCGCTCCCGCAGTCTTTTGTAATCATAGTCTTTGGAAAATTTTATTTTCCCGTCCAGATCGAGCAAATTGAGCCGCTTACGTGTTGTGACAAATTCACGCAATGCATTTGAAATCAACTCCCTCTTGGTCCTGGCACCGCTCAAAATCATCGCCTCTTCCACCAGTACGTCGTCCAGAACAATGTTAGTCCGCATAATACACCTCCTTTGATGTCTGATCAATACACCAAATAATACACATAAGTGTACTTTTTGTCAACCCTGCTACGGGGACAAAACGCTTTTTTCCTTTTTTCCTGTTTTTTTTGACTGCAATTAAATAGTAAGGCAATAAAGGCCTTTCCCTTTTATTTTGTAATTGCGTTTTGCATTTAAGTGAGTTATGGAA
>WGCX01000257.1 GCA_015493575.1 Desulfobacteraceae bacterium
CGCCTGTTTCATGCGGAGAAAACAACTCGGACATGCAATAAGCATGGGTATGTCCGCTGGTGCAAGGCTTAGATTACGCAGCGGCAGCTGGTTCGCAATTTCGGGATTTATACTGTGGGCAGAAGATGAACCACAGCAGTTCCAGTCTTCAAGCTCAATGAGCTCAATGTTGACATTTTCACAGAACTTCAACAGGGACAGCATATTTTCCTGTCCGGAAGTTTTTAATGAACAACCCGGAAAAAATGAATACTGCAATTTCTCTTTACCGGGCGGCTGTTTCTTATTCTGTAAAAATCTTTGCAATGGCATCCTTTGCTTTTATTTTTGATGGAGTCAAATTGAGTTTTCTTTTTTTAAGCATTTTGAGTCCCACACCGATATCACTTAGAAAATCCTTTTTTTTAAGTTTATATCTCATCATGATTTCCAGTTTATGTGTACGGCCGTATTTTTTAATTGTATTTAAAACCTCATGATGAAAATTGAATATATCAGGTTCTGCAATTTTAACGCCCTTTTCAACTGCCATGTGACGAAGGCTGTCCATGACCGCCGGAATATCAATGTTCATGGGACAGGCACTGCAACAGGCATTACATCCCACACATACCCATATGGAGGATGATTCGAGAACTTCTTTTTCCATGCCGAGTTGAATAAGGCGCAGTACACCATTTGGATGATAATCCATTCCTTCAAGGAAAGGACATGCATTTGTGCAGATCTCGCAATGCATGCATAATCTGAAATTTATACCGGATTTTTCCTTAATTTCTGCAGAAAAATTATTATGGTTTTTATTTAATTTAATCATGAATTAAATTCATCATCCCTGTTTTAGGATCGAAACTTTTATAAGTTGAACGAGATTGCTTGTCTTCTTTTCCCATCTACTTCGTTGCATCAAAGGCCGAATACAAGGATTACAATATGTCTTATTTTCCGATCATGTAAATTCCATATGTGGCAAATATATTCGGCATAAATTTTATAATTTTACCCCTGTGACTTTCTTCACCCGGCCTGATGGCTGCTTCCTTATAAATGTCAAAACCGATTTTATTTGAAAAAATTTTAAAGTTCTCAAGTGTAAGGACTCTTATATTAGGTGTGTCATACCATTGATAGGGCAACTCCCTTGATACAGGAGCCTTCCCTGTGGAAAGAAGCTGGAATCTGATTTTAATATGCCCGAAATTAGGAAAACTGATAATAACTTTCTTACCGACCCTCAGCATTTCTCTGATTAAACCTTCAGGATCATAAACCTGCTGCAATGTCTGGCTGAGAATACAATAGTCAAAGCTTTTGTCGGAATAATCTTTTACCTCCCTGTTGATATTGCCCTGGAGCACGGAAAGGCCTTTTTCAATACAAACGGCAACCCTGTCCTCTTTAATCTCAATTCCGGTTTCTCTGACATTTTTTTCGGTTTTAAGATAATAAAGTAAATCACCTTCCCCGCATCCAAGGCCAAGCACTTTAGAGAATGGCTTTATCCATGAAGCTATGATTTTAAGGTCAAATCTCATCTTAATTGTTTTTTATACCTTTGTAAACACTTGATAGAAAACCTTTTACCATTTTATTGAGCTGTTTGTCATAAAGAAGGAATGCATCATGGCCGAGGTTTGATTCTATTTCACAAAAACTTATGTCAAGCCTGTTTTTTTTCAGTGCATTGACAATGGCTTTTGAATGAAACGTCGGGTAAAGCCAGTCCGATGAATAGGAAATAACAAGAAACCTTGCAGCGGCCTTTGAAAAGGCCTGAACCGGTGATCCTTTCCCATGCTGATTTTCAAGATCAAAATAGTCGGCAGCTTTTGTTATGTACAGAAAAGAATTTGCATCGAATCTGTTCACAAATTTTTTACCCTGATATTGCAGGTAACTTTCAATTTTGAATTGAGAATCAAATGTAAGGAAAGGATCTTTTTTATCCTGCATATCATGCACCTGCAGCCTGCGCCCGAATTTAAGCCGCATGGATTCGCCTGACAAATATGTTATATGGCCGATCATTCTTGCAACGGACAGTCCTGTATCCGGTTTTCTATCTTCAGAATAGTTTCCGTTCTGCCAGTCAGGGTCACTTTTTTATGGCCTGCCTTGCAACTTCGTTGAAAGCAATGGCCATTGCAGAATGCTTCATGGTTGTGGCAATGGGAATGGCCGATTTAACCATATCAGGGTATCGTACACTCCACTCCAATACCTGCATCCCGCCAAGTGATCCACCTATTACAGACAGAAGTTTTTTTATATTCAGGTGATCCATGAGTCTCTTCTGGCATCTGACCATATCTGCAACGGTTATCACGGGAAATTTCATCCTGTAGGCTTCCGTTTTTCCCGGCATTATGGAGGCAGGTCCGGTTGAGCCCATACATCCGCCGAGAATATTGGAGCATATGACATAATATCTGTCCGTGTCAATTGCTTTGCCCGGACCGATCATAATATCCCACCAACCGGGCTTTTCATCATGATCCCTATAGATACCTGCAGCGTGGGAGTCTCCTGTCAGCGCATGCAGCACAAGTATCGCATTGCTGTTTTTGCAGTCAGGTTGTCCATAGGTCTCATATGCAATTGTAATATCCTTTAACGACTCACCACAGCACAGGACAAAGTCGTCATCTTTAATATGTAAAAACTTTTTTTCAACAATTCCATATGATGAAACATCAATATTTGGGGAAGATCCATACATATCAAAAAAACTACCATTATTAAAGGATGTTGAACATGTTCTATCTTTCATGTTCTATCTTACATCAGCAACACCTGCCACTCAGCTTCTTTGAGCGGACACGATCTGCCGGCGAAAGCGGTTTGGGCGAATCAAAAGAGAATTTTAACGGATATTCAGGCTTCTGTCTGACCGCCATTTTGACTGAGGAAATATCATTCCGGTTCAGGGCAGGGTCATCAATTGTGCCGTTTATATTCCTGTAAAGGGCTTTGTCAATATCGTTTATAATATCATCAGGATTTTCTATGCCCACTGATAATCTTAAAAGATCAGGTGTTATGGAAAGCCTCTTTCTCACTTCAGGAGCAAAGGATATGTACTGAGATGACCAGGGATGAATAATCAGGGTTTTGCAGTCCCCGAGATTGGCAAGCTGATATATCATATCAAGGTTATCAATAAGATTGAAACATTCATCCTGATTTTCAAGGCCAAAAGTTATCATCGCCCCAAAACCTTTATTTTTAAATATCTTACAGGCGGTTTCATGATCAGGATGATCTGCAAGTCCTGGAAAATTCACCCATTTCACCTTTTTATGTGAGTTTAAGTATTCTGCGACTTTTATTGCATTTGACATATGTCGTTCCATTCTGAGTGCAAGGGTATCCATTCCGATCATGGCAAGATAGGAGTGAAAGGGTGCCTGTGTTGTCCCGAAGTTTATATGGTGTTCCCTCCAGATTTTGTCTGTAAGTGCAAGTTCACCTTTCCTGTCAATAAATGGTGCAAAATCGGGAAATCTTTCATTGTCCCATTCAAACCTGCCGCTGTCTATCACGATTCCTCCGGTGGCTGCTCCATGACCGCTTAAGTACTTCGTTGTTGAATGGAGTACAACATCAGCACCAAAATCAATGGGGCGTACAAGATAGGGGGTCGCAAGTGTATTGTCCACAATAAGCGGTAGATTATCAGCATGGGCTGTTGCTGCAATCATCTCTATGTCCGGAATATCCATTGCAGGATTTCCTATGGTTTCAATATATATGAACCTTGTTTTATCTGTGATGGCATTTTTTATTTCTTCTATGTTTTTAAGATTAACCATCTTTGCATTTAAATTGTATTTTTTAAAAATACCTGTAAACAAAATATATGTGGACATAAAAAGTGATCTGCCGATTATGAATTCGTCCCCGGCCCTTAAAAGAGCCATGCAGGTATTATTAACGGCAGCCATACCCGAAGACATCACAATGGCACCTTTTCCATTTTCAAGGGACATAACCTTATCTTCAAATACCGAATTGGTAGGATTAGTGAGCCTCATAT
>WGCX01000258.1 GCA_015493575.1 Desulfobacteraceae bacterium
TTTATATCCTGATATATAATTATGTCATTTAATACAGAATGACAAAATAAACCATAAAAAAATCTGTCATATCAGAAAAAACGGATGTATAAATGAACTTGATATATAAAACAGGTTTTGATAGAAGGCCTTTAACTAATAAAATTATTCCTTTACAAAGGCTGAAACACTACATGAACCTAAAAACGATCAAAAGTAATATTGACCTGAGTAAACCGGAAAACGATAAACCGGTTGGAACCATAGAAATGCATGCTGAATCAAATCCTCTTGTTTCTGTGATTATACGAACAAAAAACCGGCCTGACACTCTTTTGTATGCCCTGAAATCTGTAAAAGATCAAGAATACCGCCCCCTGGAAATAGTTATTATCAACGATGGCGGTGTTGATATAGTTCCTGTTATAGCTTCTCTGCCCCTGACAGATATAAAATTAAAACTTGTTGTTAACAAACACAGCCTTGGGCGGACCATGGCCGGCAACTCCGGTATTGATAACGCATCCGGTGAATTCATTATCTTTCTCGATGATGATGACTGGTTTGAGCCAGGGCATATCAATTCCCTGGTCAATGCACTAAAAAAGCATTCCGATTATTTGGCGGCTTATGCAGGAGTCAGGTATTGCGCCTCTCCGGAAAATTCTGACTTTCTTCATATCTTTAATTCAGAATATGATCCAGTCTATTTAATGCTGGAAAATACAATGCCCATTCATTCTGTTTTGTTCAGTAAAGAACTTGTAAACAGGGGATGCAGGTTAGATGAATCACTTAAGGTCTTTGAAGACTGGGATTTATGGCTTCAGTTTGCCCAATATACTGATTTTTATCATGTCGATCAGGTCAGTGCCGGTTATCGAAGCGGAGGAGAATCCAGAGCCGGATGGGGGATCACCCCTGAAGAGGTAGCCGGATTCCGCAGGCAATTGCTTGAAAAGTGGCGGTTTATCTGGAATGGAGAGCAACTGGATAAGGCCCTGCACCTGTCAAGACAAACATTGCTGACAGATCTTAAAAAAATGGATCTCAAAAAAATTGTAACGGTCAATAAAATACTAAAACAAGACTATGCTGATCTTACCAGTGATCACAATAACCTTAAACAAGACTATGCAAAATTGGAACATAGGCTTGGACTGTTAGGGGAGGAACATCAGAATCTAAAATATCAACATGAAAATCTGAAATATCAACATAACAATCTGAAATCTGAACATAACAACCTGAAAATTGATCATGATATTGTCCTAAATTCAACCAGTTGGCGTATAACAGCGCCGTGGCGATATTTTGGAGGAAAAGTTAAAGGTTTTAAACGCTATGGTCAAAGGGGAGCGAGCCTGTTGAAAACCGTCTGCAAAAGTGTTCAGGCCACCCATAAAATAAACGGAACATGGCTACGACTTGTAAAAAAAATAACATGTCATCTTAAGGAAGATGGCCTGAATGGTACACTCTCCCGCGTTAAGCTGCACTTTAATATGCAAACCGCCGTCAGGAACCAGCAAAATTATTATGACAATACCTTCGAATATCCCTGTTATCCAACAGACTATGAACTCAGCCACTTACCTACATTTCAAATAGGCATTATGGCCCATATTTTTTATGTGGACCTGTTTGAAGAAATATGCACTTACCTTAACAATATTCCGGTACCATATAACCTGATGCTCTCTGTGGTGTCAAAGGATGACCTTGATGTCGTTGGGAAAATGGCAAAAAAGTTCCTTAATAATAACGCAGAATTAATCATTAAGCAGGTTCCGAACAGGGGGCGTGATATTGCACCAATGCTGGTCGCCTTCCGCAAAGAACTTGAACAATGTGATATCATGGCTCATATTCATACAAAAAAATCCAGTTACAATGGTTCATCCCGGTTTGGCCTGGATTGGAGGCTCCATCTTCTGGATTCAATGTTTGGCAGCGAAGAAAAAATCAGGGCCACACTTGCCCATTTTGCAGCAAATGACAGAGTGGGAATTATTTATCCTGAATCTTTCCCGGGCCTGCCCTACTGGGCATTTACATGGTTGTCAAATCGTCACCATGCCCATCCCCTGCTGAAAGCAATGGGAATTAAAGACATAGACTATAATCTTTATGTGGACTTCCCGGCAGGATCAATGTTCTGGGCACGTACAAAGGCTATGAAGCCTTTATTTGAATTAAATCTGAATTATAAGGATTTTCCCGAGGAAAAAGGGCAGATAGATAATACCATTCAACATGCCATTGAGAGATGTCTGGTGTTTTCCGCTGTTGCTGCGGGGATGCAGCACCGATTGCAATATTTTCGAAATAACCGGCCTTTTTTTCTTGCCAAAAACCCATCCATCATACACCAATACTGTTCTGATACTATCCAAAACAGGATTTTAAATGCTGCTGAGCTTGGTTCTGTTATTTCATATGATATTTTTGACACCTTGTTTATACGCCCCTTTGCCAGTCCGGATGCCGTTCTCTGGATGCTCGATGCAAAAATAAAAAAACAACTCAATATTCCCGGATTTTTCCACAAACGTAAAAACGCTGAAAATCATCTACGACAGGATCTGGCCCAAGGTAAGGATGTATCCATAACTGCCATTTATCAGGAAATAAGCAGAAAATACAATATCGCTCCGGATATCTGCCTTAAAATGCAAAAAATGGAGATATCTGCAGAACTTGCAATTCTGAAACCAAGAACCAGCGTATCAGACACCGCAAAAATGCTGAAATCCACCGGAAAGCGCATTATCCTCACTTCAGACATGTACCTTGAAATCAGCCATATCCATGAAATTCTTGCAGCCAATGATATGGATTTTTTTGATTCAATTTATGTATCCAGCGATGTTGGCCTTCGTAAGGATCAGGGAACCATCTGGCAGAATGTTTTACCTTCAGAAAATATTTCTGAAAATAAATTGCTGCACATCGGAGATAATGAGAGATCGGATATACAGATTCTCGTTGATAATAAATTTCTCTCTCCTGTCCATGTCATGCGCCCCATTTCCCTTTTGGCTGAACTTAAGGGAGGCAGGGAGCTGATTCAGATCTTCCGTAAACAACAATGCTGGCAAAATGAACTGGTGCTTGGTTTGATTGCCAACCGGATTTCCAACCATATTGACAGAACGCCCTCTGATTTTGCAAAAATTTTTTCTTATCCGGATATTTTCGGCTACACTGTAATCGGTCCTGTTCTTCTTGGTTTTATTTCCTGGCTTATTAAAACAGCAATTACCGATAATATCACCTCACTGCTGTTTTTAAGCCGCGAAGGCTGGCTGTTTAATCAGATCTATGAGCGAATACTTAACCATCCTTTAATGAAACATGAAAAAAAGAAATTACCTCCCGGCAGCTATTTCTATTGTTCCAGGACTTTTGCAGGCCTGACTGCCATTGAAACCAGCGATGATTTTAAAATTTTGCTAAGCGGAGATTATCATGGCAGCCTGATGCAGCTTTTTAACGGACGTTTCGGTATTGAAAACGATGTTGATTTAAAGAAGTTTTTAAATGATGATATCCTGCAGCAACAGGTCAACCTTCCGCAGGACTATGATAAAATCCATGGATATCTTGAATTATGTCTGCCTTTCTTTAAACAACAGGCAATGAAATACAGGCAGGTATTTCTGAAGTACTGGCATGAACAGGCAGAAGAGACTACATCTCCGGCAATCGTGGATATAGGCTACTCCGGAACCATACAAAAGGCATTAATGCAGATATTAAAAAATCCCATAACCGGTTATTATTTAGTTACGAACACATATTGCAGGCAGGTCATAAACAAAGGTGGAAAGATTGATGCATGTTTTGGAAATTTGCTTTCAGATGACCAGATGAATATTCTTCCAATAAACAAGTATGCACTGTTGACAGAGGCTGTCCTCACTGCTCCCCAGGGACAGCTGAAACAACTGAACATGAACCCGGATGGAACCATTGAACCCATATTTAAACCCGGGGGTGAATCACAGAAACACTTTGATACCATAGACAAAATTCACCAGGGGGCATCAGATCTGATCTCCGATGTCATTGATGTTACAGGGCATTGTTTTTACCATGAAGCCTGGAATGTTGATCAGACTCCTGATTTATTGACCCTGGTAATACACCGGGTACTCGATATCGGTGATCTTGGCAATAAATTGTCTGTTGAGGATGATTACAGTGGAAATCACGAACTCCCGGTTTTGAATTTTTATGGAAGTCAGATGACTTAAAAATTTAAAAGACGATGTCTGAAATAGATTGAATAATTTGAGTTCATTAACATAAAAAACTTGAAAAACACTAATTTATTTGCGAGAGTAATATATAATTTTTATTAGTCTGGCCTTTATTCTGGTCTTGTATATTAATTAGGAACTGAGTCAAATCGGAGCGGAACTGTCATAAAAAAAAGGATAATTATGCTGAATATAAAACAAATTTTACTCAATAAAATTTACTGCAGGTTTATTTTTATCGTTTTATTCTTATTTTTTATTTCTTTATGCAATGTGCAATACGCATCAGCGGATTTAGGTGTAAGCCCAGATAATATTAATGTAACGGTTGGATATTCCAAAACATTTACAATCAGCGGAGGCACAGGTTTTTATAACATAACTTCAAGTTCCGATGCAACAGCCACTGCATCCATAAGCGGTGCGGCAGGTACCGATGGAACGATTACCGGTATTGCTCCGGGCACTGCTGTTATAACTATTGAGGACAATTCCGGTGCATCAGTAACCATCAATGTCAATGTGACTCAACTGACATTAAGTCAGACCAGCGTTACCCTGCTACCCCAGACATCCAAGGTAATAACTGTGCTTACAGGTTCGACATTTTATAATGTTGAAACAAGTAATGCCCAGGTTGCCGAGGCAGGTGTATCCAATGATCAAATCACCATTACAGGAATAGCACCGGGAACGGCCGTTATAAGTGTTTCCGACAGCAATCTCAATACTGCTGTGATCGCTGTGACAGTTGGTTCAAGCTTTACTATTACCCCTTCAAGCATCACTGTTTTCACAGGACAGACCGCAACAGCCACCATCAGTGACAGTACTGCATTTTATAATATTTCTTCCAGTGATCCCTCAATTGCAACAGTAGCAATATCAGGTACAACGATAAGTGTTACAGGTGTATCTAACGGTAATACCACAATCATCGTGAAAAACAGCGATGGCTTTACATTTAACTTGGATGTTACAGTTGACACTTCATCCACCACCACAATAAATCTTGAATTGTCGGAATCTCAAACTGTATCTTTGGGAGAAGGTTCCGGATTTTACCAGGTTAATGTGCCGGATACTGCTGTTGCCACTATTATTATAAGCGGAAACAGTGCAACAATAACAGGAGTAGGACCCGGTAAGACCCTTATAACGATTAGAGACAATGAAACAAATGAAATAAAATTTGAAGTAAACGTTAAATTACCTGCACCTGTACTAAACGTATCTGTAAATGGCTCCATTGTACAATTATTGTGGAATAAAGATGTACAGGCAGATTCTTATATATTGTTTGCCGCCCCTGCAAATGCCAACGGTGACATAGACACGACAAATATTATACAGATTAACGTAGGAACACTTGATCCCCTGACATTTAATCTTAGATCGGGAGATCATTATTTTGCTGCGATACAGGCAGTCAGTGTAACAGATCCGGATATTTCAAGTTCCGTTTCCAATATTGAAGAGATTACAATACCATAAATACAAAACATACAACTCACATTTCGCGCGTATTGGTAATAGTTTTCCTGATTTAATTTTGTAATATTTTTTCACTTTTTTTAGGGTATCAATTTATCCTGTTTTATTTATAAATTCAAAATTCCACCAACCATCTTTTAGATTATCATACACAC
>WGCX01000259.1 GCA_015493575.1 Desulfobacteraceae bacterium
AGGAATTCTGCGCTATTTCTGTTCAACTTATTTCATCTCCGATCCTAATTTTAAGGGGAGTTCCAGACCACCCTGCCATGTTTTATAATTTTTTATAACTGCCATGAGGCCGATCTGGTGACTTTTAAGCGGTCTCACAACAAATATTGAAACTCTCATTTTAAAAAATCTATGCAGGAGTTTCTTATAAAAAAAAAGCCCAAACACAAATAATCTTTGACGGAGTTATTCCATGAATCTTGAAGAATTAAAAAGAATGAAGATCAGCGAGCTTACCAAGCTTGCAAAAAAATACAATATCCGGGGTATTGGAGGGGTAAAAAAACAGGAATTAATATTTGCCATTCTTCAGGCTGCCATTGAGGAAAGTGGCCAGATCTACGGAGAAGGCACTCTGGAAATACTGCCCGACGGATTCGGTTTTTTAAGAGCTCCGGATTATAATTATCTACCGGGGCCCGATGATATTTATGTTTCCCCTTCGCAGATCAGAAGATTTAATTTAAGAACAGGTGATACCATTTCCGGACAGGTAAGGCAGCCCAAAGACTCGGAACGTTATTTTGCTCTTCTAAAAGTTGAAGCCGTGAATTATGAAAATCCCGAGCTTGCGGCTGAAACTATTCTTTTTGATAATCTTGTCCCCCTTTATCCCGAGCAGAAGATGCATCTCGAAGACAGGTCAAACAACTATTCCACACGCATTATAGACTTAGTAGCCCCAATCGGATTTGGCCAGAGAGGACTTATTGTATCGCCTCCGAGAAGTGGAAAAACAATGCTTTTAAAAAATATTGCCAACAGCATGATAGCAGCCCACAGCCACATAATCCCCATGATTCTTTTGATTGATGAAAGGCCGGAAGAAGTTACCGATATGGCAAGATCTGTAAACGCAGAAGTCATCAGTTCGACTTTTGATGAACCATATGAGAGACATGTACAGGTTGCTGAAATGGTAATAGAAAAAGCTAAAAGAATGGTTGAACAGGGACACGATGTTGTTATACTGCTTGACAGTATTACACGTCTTGCACGGGCTTACAATTCAGTGATGCCCCCTTCAGGTAAAATTCTTTCAGGTGGTGTGGACTCAAACGCACTTGAAAGACCTAAAAGATTTTTTGGTGCGGCAAGAAATATCGAAGACGGCGGCAGTCTCACAATTATTGCCACAGCGCTGATCGAAACCGGCAGTCGTATGGATGACGTAATATTTGAGGAATTTAAGGGAACAGGCAATATGGAACTGATCCTTGACAGGAAACTTGCCGACAGAAGGATTTTCCCTGCCATTGATATCAACAGATCGGGCACGAGAAAAGAGGAACTTCTCCTTGACCACAATACATTAAACAGGGTCTGGATACTGAGAAAACTGCTTTCAAATTTAAATGTTGTTGACAGCATGTCTTTTTTACTTGAAAAAATGGAAGGAACAAAGGATAATATAGAATTTCTTAATTCAATGAATTCCTGAGTTTTTTCAGGAAGCACTGAAATGTATAAGCAAAAGGTAAAACAGCTCATCGATAAAAAGAGGAAAAGAGTTTTTGCGATTTTTTAGATGGAATAATAAATAAACAAGGAGTTAAATAATATGAAAAAGGGAATACATCCGGAGTTTAAAACCACTACAGCATCCTGTGCATGCGGCAACAAGATTGAAGTCGGTTCCACAAAAGAAAATATCAAGGTTGAAATCTGCGCAAAATGTCATCCGTTTTACACAGGCAAGCAGAATCTTGTGGATACTGCCGGAAGAATAGAACGCTTCAGAAAAAAATACGCTGGATTTGATGCTGTAAAAGCTGCAGCAAAAAAAACCGGTGTAAAAAATTAAATGTATTAAATCAGCTCAAAACAGGAGAACAGGATAAAAGATAACTATTATTCTGCTCTCCTTTTTTTATAACTGCCATGAGGCAGGTCTGAAGACTCTCAGACTGCTTCTAAGAATCAAAGATTCTGATAAATATAGGGCCGTAGGCGCAAAGCCAACTCTTATTTTTAAAAGAATTTAACGGGAGTTTCTTATAAAAGCTGACCTGATGGAAATTGAATTGATAGAGATAAAGGGTTTTAAAGCTTTATGATAAATAAACTGCAGGGAATAAAAGAACATTATATAAAACTTGAGCATCTTTTAAGTGATCCCGCCGTTATCAACAACAGGAGTAAATATCAGAAATACCTTAAAGAACACGGAGAGATGACGCGTCTTGTTTCTCTTTTTAACGATTACCAGCAGGTGATTGAAGATATTGAAGATTCAAAAGGCCTTTTAAAGGACAGCGATCCCGATATCAGGGAAATGGCAAAGGATGAAATAAACACACTTTCAGCCCGTAAAAATGAACTTGAATCCCAGCTTAAGCTGCAGCTCATGCCAAAGGATTCAAGGGATGATAAAAATGTAATTCTTGAGATCAGGGCAGGAACAGGTGGGGAGGAAGCAGGTCTGTTTGCAGGAGATCTTTTCAGAATGTACTCAAGATATGCTGAAACCAAGGGCTGGAAAATTGATATCATTGAAAGCAATCCCTCAAGTGCAGGAGGGTTCAAGGAAATCATATCCATGGTTCAGGGGAAAGGCGCATTCAGCAGCCTTAAATTTGAAAGTGGCACCCATCGTGTGCAGAGAGTTCCTGAAACTGAGGCCCAGGGAAGGGTTCACACTTCCGCAGTAACCGTTGCAGTTCTCCCCGAGGCAAAGGATGTTGAGCTTGAATTAAATCCAAACGAAATAAAAGTGGATGTATTCAGGTCATCCGGGCCCGGCGGCCAGTCCGTTAACACAACGGATTCTGCGGTACGTCTCACACATCTTCCGACAGGGATCATTGCCACCTGCCAGGATGAAAAATCCCAGATAAAAAATAAAATCCAGGCCATGAAGGTTCTGAAAGCACGTATTTATGATGCCATGGTTAAAAAACAGGAGGCTGAAAGATCTGCCCAGCGGAAGGATCAGGTTGGAACAGGAGACAGAAGCGGCAGGATCAGAACATACAATTTCCCCCAGGGCAGAATGACAGATCACAGGATAGGGCTCACTCTCTACAAGTTAGACAGTATTATGGACGGCGACATACAGCCGATTATTGACGAACTGAAAACCTATTACCAGGCCCAGGCTTTAAAAGAATCAGATTAGACCTTACCCATGCCATCCGATGCATCAGATAACAGCTCTCCGCCATGGACAATCCTGAAAGTCCTCAACTGGACAGAATCTTATTTTAAATCATTTAAAACAGACAGCCCGAGACTTGCAGCTGAAATACTTCTATGCCACAGTCTTGATATAAAAAGGCTTGATCTTTACCTTCAATACGATCGCCCTTTAAACAAAAAAGAACTTACAGCTTACAGAAAATTGATTTTAAGAAGAGCGCAAAGGGAACCGGTGGCATATATTACAGGGAACAAAGGGTTCTGGGAATCCGAATTTTCAGTAAACCCCAATGTTTTAATTCCACGGCCTGATACCGAGGTTCTTGTTGAGACAAGCCTTGATATTTTAAGTAGATCAGAAAACAAAAATAAAACACTCAAAATCCTTGAGCTTGGTGCGGGATCCGGTGCTGTTATCATATCCCTTGCAGGAGCCCGGCCTTCCAATTCTTATTTTGCCATTGATATTTCACCTGCTGCAGCGGAGGCAACTGCCTGTAATGCCATGAATATTCTTAAAGAGTCTAAACTCTTTATTATTGTCGGGTCATGGTTTTCTCCGCTGAAAAACAGACAAAATTTTGACCTCATTGTCTCAAACCCCCCCTATATTCCATCAAAAGAGATTGACACCCTTCAACCTGAAATAAGCAAATACGAGCCCAGGCTTGCTCTTGACGGTGGAGAAGACGGACTTAATTCCATAAGAGAAATTATTGCCCATGCATGGAAATTTCTTAATCCCGGTGGATTTCTGCTTCTCGAAACCGGCTGTGACCAGAAAAAGAATGTAGAAAAAATCGCAGGGGATTATGCATCATATGCTTCCGTAAAATACATAAAGGATTACTCAGGCCATGACCGGGTTGCCGTGTTAAAGAAAAAAGAGTTTTCTTGAAAAAAAAGATTGCAAAAAGAAAGACTACAAAAAGAAAAATTGCAAAGGAAAAAAGAGATTGCCAAAAAAAGCAGTCTCTGATATATATTACAAGTTTTGCAGTATATGAAAGTTTTTACAATCACTCACATTCCCTGACCCGTTGTCAGGGTGCTTTTTTTACCGGAATTTACGGGGAAAAAGTCTGCATCGGGGATGACGGGAATGGTGGAAAAACCATTTAAGAAATTATGGAGAAAAGTATGGCTTACGTTACAATCAGGGAACTCCTTGAAGCAGGAGTTCATTTCGGACATCAGACAAGACGCTGGAATCCAAAAATGAAAAGGTATATTTTTGGTGCAAGAAACGGTATTTATATCATTGACCTCCAGCAGACAGTCAAAATGTTCAGAACGGCATATGATTTTATTGTCAAAACAGCGGCAGAGGGGAAAAGTGTTCTTTTTGTAGGCACAAAGAAACAGGCCAGCGAATCGATTTATGAGGAAGCAAACCGCGCTGAAGAATTTTATGTTCAGAACAGGTGGCTTGGCGGGATGCTTACAAATTTTCAGACAATCAAAAAGACAATTGATCGTTTTGATTACCTTACCACCATTGAGAATGACGGCACAATAGAAAATTATCCTAAAAAAGAACGCCTTAAAATGGGAAAAGAAAAAATTAAACTTGAATCGGATATTGGCGGAATCAGCAAGATGAAGTCCCTGCCCGGTGCAATTTTTGTCATTGACCCAAAAAATGAGGCCATTGCCGTACGTGAAGGAAAAAGGCTTGGCATACCCATTGTTGCAGTTGTTGATACAAACTGCGACCCCGATGACATAGATTATGTCATTCCGGGAAATGATGACGCTATCAGGTCAATCCGCCTTTTTGCATCAAAGGTTGCAGATGCCTGTATTGAAGGCAGAGAATTATTCGAAGAAAAACAGCAGGCCGGATCTGATAAAAAAGAAGCAGATACAAAAGCCAGAGAAACACCAGAAACTGCAGCTGCACCGGCAGGTGTTGAAAGAACAATTGTTTCCGATGGCTCAGATGGCCCTGTGATTGAAAAAATAAGAAGAAAAACAGTTTCAGTTGACCCAGAAACTCAAGTAAAATAAGGAGTATTATAAATGGCTGAAATAACAGCATCAATGGTAAAAGAACTTCGCGGCCGGACAGGCTCAGGAATCATGGATTGTAAAAGAGCATTGGCTGAGACAGATGGAGATCTGGAAAAAGCACTTGATTTTTTAAGAAAAAAAGGACTTGCAAAGGCTCAGAAAAGAGCTGGAAGGGCAACTTCCGAGGGTCTAATATATTCATATATTCACACCGGGGGCAAACTCGGTGTACTTGTTGAGGTAAACTGCGAATCTGATTTTGTTGCAAAAACAGATGATTTCCTTGAGTTTACCAAAAATATTGCAATGCATATTGCCGCTGCAAATCCTGCAGGTCTCAATCCGGAAGATATCCCTGAAGAAGTTGTAAATAAAGAAAGAGAAATTTATCGCTCCCTTGCCATTGAACAGGGTAAACCTGAGAAAATCTTAGATAAAATAGTGGAAGGCCAGGTGCAGAAATTTTTTAAGGATTCATGTCTGTTGAGCCAGGCATATATCAGGGATCCCAAAAAAACCATTGCTGACATAACAACCGAAGCAATTGCTAAAATTGGTGAAAATATCCAGATCAAAAGATTTGTACGCTTTCAGTTAGGAGAATAGACCTTTGAAAAACAACGGAAGACCTGAATTTAAACGCATAATGATCAAGCTGAGCGGCGAAGCTCTCATGGGTGACCAGGGCTTTGGAATAGAACCTGAAATGATCAAATATGTTGCTGCAGAAGTTGCCGCGGTTCATGAAATGGGTATCCAGGTCTCCGTTGTTGTTGGAGGAGGTAACATATTCAGGGGAATTGCCGGCAGTTCTGCAGGAATGGACAGATCTGCAGCGGATAACATGGGAATGCTTGCCACGGTTATCAACAGCCTTGCACTTTCCGATGCCATGGAAAAAAAAGGAATTGCAACAAGGGTGCAGTCTGCAATTTCAATGAACGAAATTGCAGAACCTTTTATCCGCAGAAAAGCGGAAAGACATCTTGAAAAAGGCAGGGCCGTTATTTTTGCCGCAGGCACAGGAAACCCGTACTTTACAACTGATACCGCTGCAGTTCTCAGGGCACAGGAAATTCATGCTGAAATACTGTTTAAGGCAACCCAGGTTGACGGTGTCTATGACATGGACCCGGCAATACACAAAGAGGCTGCTTTTATTAAAAGGATTTCATATATGGAGGTTCTTGAACAGCAGCTTCACGTCATGGACATGACTGCAATTTCCCTTGCAATGGACAATGATCTTCCACTTCATGTGTTTAATCTCCACACAAAGGGAAATATCGCACGGGCTGTCTGCGGAGAGGCAATAGGTACAAGAATTTATAATAATTAAGGTGATTCTTATGATTGATACAATTTACCAGGAAACAAAGGACAGGATGAATAAATCTGTTCAGGCCCTTGAAAAGGAAATGAGCAGAGTGCGTACAGGCAGAGCTTCTCTTTCAATACTTGACCCGGTAAAAGTTGATTACTACGGAACATTAACTCCTTTAAACCAGATGGCTTCCATATCAGTGCCTGAAAGCAGGCTTATCACAGTACAGCCATGGGATGTAAGCGCAATAAAAGAGGTTGAAAAAGGTATTCTCAAGGCAAATCTTGGGCTGACCCCGGCAAGTGATGGAAAAATTATAAGGATCCCCATCCCTCCGCTTACAGAGGATAGAAGAAAAGAAATAGCAAAGCAGGTTCACAAGTCATGTGAAGATTATAAAGTCGCACTGAGAAATATCAGAAGAGATTCCAACAATGAGCTTAAATCCCTGCAGAAAGACGGAGATATCTCAGAAGATGATAATTTTAAGGCCCAGAAACAGGTCCAGGACATTACCAACGAATATATAAAAAAAATAGATGAAATATTTGCTGTAAAGGAGAAGGAAATCCTTGAAATCTGAGCCTGCGCACAGACAATTTGATTTGGATTACGGTCTTGATCCTGACAAATTGCCCGCCCATGTTGCTATAATTATGGACGGCAATGGCAGATGGGCAAAAAAAAAATTGATGAATCGTGTAAAAGGTCATGAAAAAGGCAGCGAAACTGTCAGATCCATTGTCACTTTATCAAGAAAAATTGGAATCAAATTCCTCACTCTTTACGCCTTTTCAACGGAAAACTGGGCAAGACCTAAAATTGAAGTTGTAGCACTGATGAATCTTTTAAAAAGATTTCTTGTCTCAGAGCGGACCACACTTAAAAAAAATGAAATTTTTCTTAACATCATAGGGCAGAAAGACAGACTGCCTGAAGATGTAATGAAAGAACTTGACATAACAATGGAGCAGACGAGAAACAATGAAAAAATGGTTTTAAATCTTGCTTTAAGCTATGGTGGAAGAGAAGAGATTACAAGGGCTGCAAAACAGATAGCGAAAAAGGCTGCAGAAAAAATTATTGACTGGGAAACCATCACTGAGGAAACCCTGTGTGATCATCTTTACACAAAGAATATGCCTGACCCGGATGTTTTAATACGCACAAGTGGTGAAATGCGGTTAAGTAATTTTATGCTGTGGCAGATGGCTTATGCTGAAATTTTTATTACAAAAACTTTGTGGCCTGATTTTTCAGAACAGGAATTTATAAATATAATCAGGGATTATCAGTCCCGTGAGCGCAGATTCGGAAAATTACCATGCTATTCAAGCGATGGATCACAGCAATAATCCTCATCCCGTTTCTTCTTCTTATTCTTTTGAAAGGCAATTCACTTGCTTTTTCTCTTCTCATAGCTGTAATCACAATTGTATCCATGAAGGAATATTTCACGATTGTCTCATCGTGTAAATTTTATTCAGTTTCCCATGAAAATTCATCACCTGATCCGCCTGAAAATAACAATCAGTCACACCAGTCTGTTAAATTTTCAGAAAACACTGCGTCTGATAAGGCAGGGTGTGATAACTCCTCCTGTTACTCTATTCCACTGAAAATAAAAATCTGCGGTTATTTGGCATCTCTGCTGATTATATTTGCCGCCCACAAAGGGTCCTCCGAAATGGTGCTTTTCATGGTAGCACTGAATATCATGGCTGTTTTCATAGCTGTTTTAAAAAATTTCCCCTTAGAATCAAACTGCCTTGATTTTTTTGCAAAGGAGATACAGGGAATTATTTACATCCCTGTTTTTCTATCTTTTCTTGTTTTTATAAGGAATTCTCATAATGGAGCGCTCTGGATCATATGGCTCTGGCTTGTCATTGGTGCAAGCGACACAGGTGCCTACTATTGCGGTACATATTTCGGAAAAAGGCCCCTTGCACCAAAAATCAGCCCCAACAAAACAATGGAAGGTTCAGCTGGAGGTCTTGCTGCTGCTGTTATTGCAGGCAGTATTTTCGGCCTGATTTTTATTCCTGACATATCTTTTGTCATGCTTTTCCTTTTTGCCTTTATCGCCTCGGCTGCAGGACAGATGGGGGACCTTTTTGAATCAGCACTTAAACGTGCAGGCTGCATTAAGGATTCCGGTGTAATACTGCCCGGACATGGTGGGCTTCTTGACAGAATAGACGGATTAATCTTTGCAGCCCCCATAGTCTTTTTACTTAAATGCTTTATTGCAAATATGTGACAACGGGTTTTTTGATATGAAAAAAATTTCCATCCTCGGTTCAACCGGTTCAATAGGACAAAGTGCCTTGGATATTGTTGACATGCACAGGGATAAATTAAGTATCACTGCCCTTGCAGCAGGAAACAATATCACTCTCCTTGCAGAACAGATTAAAAAATATGAGCCTGAAATTGCTGTTGTCCTTAATGAAAAACGTGCAGAAGAACTTGAACCCCTGTTAAGAGGCGGTAAAAAGCCTGAAATTGTCTTTGGAGATAAGGGATATGCTGCTGCTGCTGCATGGGATAATGCTGATATTGTTCTTCTTGCCATTGTTGGGGGAGCAGGACTTTTACCTGCCATTGCAGCAATATATGCCGGAAAAACAATTGCCCTTGCAAATAAAGAAACACTTGTCATGGCAGGGGATATCATAATGACTATGGCAAAAAAGAACAAGGTTGATATTTTTCCCGTTGACAGTGAGCACAGCGCTATATTTCAATGTATTGAAGGCAACAGACAAAGGGATGTAAAAAAAATTTTTCTCACGGCGTCCGGAGGCCCTTTCAGAAAAAAACCAATTGAAGATTTTAAAAATATCCGTCCTGAACATGCTTTAAACCATCCAACATGGAGCATGGGAAACAAAATAACAATTGATTCTGCAACCATGATGAACAAAGGATTTGAAATTATTGAAGCTGTGCATCTCTTTGGACTTGAAAGTTGTGATATTGAAGTTCTTGTCCATCCGGAAAGTATTGTTCATTCAATGGTGGGATTTCAGGACGGAAGTGTCATGGCCCAGATGGGTGTTCCCGATATGAAAATTGCCATATCCTACGCCCTTTTATGGCCTGAGCGCCTTGCTCTGGGACTTGATTTTCCTGATTTTACTTCAATAAAAAGGCTTTATTTTGAAAAACCGGACACAATGAAATTTCCATGTCTGAAATTTGCTTTTAAAGCGTGCAAAAGGGGTGGGACACTGCCCGCAGTGATGAACGCTGCCAATGAAATTGCAGTTAATGGTTTTTTAGAGTCAAAGTTGACTTTTCCAGGCATTTCCAGAATCATTGACAGATGCATGGAACTTCACAAAACAATTGACAGTCCGGAACTGTCTGATATCCTTGAGGCAGATCTGCGGGCAAGAGATCAGGCTGAAAATTTAATCAAAAAAAAAGGAGTATTTTAAAATAGTATGGGTCATTCATTACTGGCTTTTACAGTTGTTCTCGGGATCTTAATTTTCTTTCATGAATTCGGGCATTTTATTGTGGCAAGACTGTGCGGTGTTGGAGTTGAAACCTTTTCCCTGGGATTCGGACATAAAATTTACAGGAAAAAAATTGGATTTACCGAGTATTGTCTTTCTGTAATCCCCCTTGGCGGCTATGTAAAAATGGTGGGGGAAGAACCGGGAAGCAAAATAAAAGAACAAGATATAAAAAGGTCTTTTACACATAAAAAATTATACCAGAAAATGCTCATTGTTGCTGCAGGACCGGCATTTAATTTCATCCTTGCCATTTTAATTTTTTATGTAATATTCCAGGTCTCAGGACTCTATCTTGTCAAACCAGTTGTGGGTGAAGTTGGAAAAAACAGTCCGGCCATGAAAGCTGGAATTCAAAAAGGAGATATAATTAAACAGATTAAAAATACCCCCATTGAATCATGGCATGACATGGTTGGTCTTATCGGCGGGACCAAAGGAAGTGCAGTTGATATCCTTATAGACCGTAACGGCAGAAAAATTCTCAAGGAACTTCGGCCTGAAGCAAGAAAAGCAAAAAATATCTTTGGGGAAGAGATAACAAGATACATGATAGGTATTTCATCATCGGGTGAAGTGTACAATAAACGCCTTAATCCGGTTCAGGCCATGGGAGCAAGTCTTGGAAAAACCTGGGATTTCATTGATTTAACATTTCTGTCAGTTGCAAAAATTATAAATGGAAGCCTTTCCTCAAAAACCCTTGGAGGGCCCATTATGATTGCCCAAATGGCAGGGAAAGAAGCTGAGGCAGGTGTTGCAAATTTTACTTTCTTCATTGCAATGCTCAGCATAAATCTTGGTATCGTTAACCTTTTTCCCATTCCTGTGCTTGACGGAGGCCATATTTTCTTTTTTCTCATTGAGGCTGTTACGGGAAAACCTGTGAGCGACAAGGTGCATGAAAAGGCAAATCAGGTTGGAATTGCACTTCTTGTGGCACTTATGGTTTTTGTTTTTTATAATGATATCATGCGATATAAAGACAGTATCATCACCATGATAAAATAAAGAGTAAATATTACTCAAAAAAGAATGAAACCTTAAAGATGGTAAATACTATGATCTCATGTATAGAAATAGCTTTAAAACCGGAACTTGTTGATGCTGAAGCGGAAAGCATTAAGAAAAAAGCTTTTGATTATTTCAATATCAATATCAATACCTGCCGCACCATAAATATTGTCACACTTGAAGCTGATCTTGACATTGGACAGTTAAATGCAATCAAGGATCAGATTTTAACCAATCCCGTGACACAGATCTCCTCTTTGATGCTGCCCCTTTCTATTGATTTTAAATGGTGCATATGGATAGGACTGCGCCCCGGAGTACGCGACAACCCCGCAAGCACAGCCCTTGAAGCAATTGAGGATATTTTAAAATTAAAATTCAAACCCGGAGAGGGAATTTACACATCAAAACGTTATTGCATTAATGGAAAAGACCTTGTTCTCTCTGATATGGAAAAAATAGCAGGAGACCTTTTATCCAATCCCATTATCCAGCAGTGGAAGATCTTTTCAAAAGAGGAATGGAACAAAAAGACAGGCGTTGGAAGAGAAGTTCCAAAGGTTTTTTTAAATCACAAACCTGAATTTAAAGAGATAAGTATCAATTCAAATGAAGAGCTTCAAAAAATCAGTGATCAGCGCAATCTTGCTTTAAACCCAAGGGATATTCCCGTAATCCGCAGTTATTTTCTTGACAAGGATATCCAAAAATCAAGGATGGAAACAGCGGGTTTGACAAAGCCCACTGACCTTGAACTTGAATATATTTCCCAGGCAAGAAGCGACCACTGCAACCACAACACCTTCAGGGGACTTTTCCGGTATAAAGACATATCAACCGGAGAAGAAATAATTGAGGACAATCTCTTTAATACATATATTAAAAACCCCACCCTTGAACTCAAGAATAAAAAAAACTGGGTTGTCTCTGTTTTATGGGATAATGCAGGAGTTGGAAAATTTGATGATAACAACAACTATGTGATAACGGGTGAAACACATAATTCCCCGTCAAACATGGAAGCATACGGCGGTGCCATAACAGGAATTGTCGGGGTTTACAGAGATCCAATGGGTACGGGCCTTGGTTCAAGACTTATAATGGGAAGTTATGGATTCTGCGTGGGGGATATTGATTATAAAGGTCCTTTAAAGGCAAATCTTTCTCCAAGACGTCTCCTTGACGGGGTTATAGAAGGTGTCAAGGACGGTGGAAATAAAAGCGGGGTCCCCACAACCTTTGGCCAGACATTGTTCAACCCCGGTTATATGGGAAAAAGCCTTGTATTTGTTACGGCTCTCGGGATAATGCCGGCAAAGGTGAGCAACAGAAAAAGCCATGAAAAAAAGACCTCTCCGGGTGAATTGATCGTCATGAGCGGGGGCAGGGTTGGCAAGGACGGCATACACGGGGTTACAGCTTCTTCGGAAGTTTTATCCGAGAACACCCCTGCAGGCCATGTTCAGATAGGTGACCCCTATACCCAGAAAAAAATGCACGATTTCCTCCTTGTTGCAAGGGATGAAGGCCTTTATGAATTTATCACCGATAACGGCGGCGGCGGGCTTTCTTCATCCGTAGGGGAATCCGCCATGATAAGCAATGGATGCGAGGTGTGGTTAGATAAGGTCCCGTTAAAATACGAGGGCCTGGACATGTGGGAGATATGGATCTCAGAATCCCAGGAGCGCATGACAATTTCCGTTAAACCGGAAAATATTGAAAGATTCATGGAACTGTCAAGAGAACATGCAGTTGAAAGCACTGTGATCGGTCAATACACAGATACCGGAAAACTTCACATAAAATACAACGGAAAAACCTGCGCCTATGTGGATATGGATTTTCTTGACAAGGGTTTCCCAAAGTGGAAGTTTGATGCTGTATGGATTCCCCCTGCATTAAGGGGATTAACCGAGCCTGTTCTTTCCCGGCCTGAAGATTATGAAACACTTTTTCTCGATATGCTTGCACGGCCCAACATCTGTTCCAAAGAATGGATAGCCCGGCAGTACGACCATGAAGTCCAGGGAGGAAGTGTCATAAAACCTTTGTGCGGAGTAAAAAACAACATCCCCTCGGATGCTTCAGTAATAAGACCTGTTCTTAAATCACAAAAAGGACTTGCATTTTCTCAGTCCCTTATTCCATGGTATTCAAAAATTGATGCATTTCATATGATGACATGCACAATTGACGAAGCGGTGAGACGTCTCATCGCCGTGGGCGGGAACCTTGAAACCACAGGCGGAGTTGACAATTTCTGCTGGCCTGACATTCAGTTTGATCCGATAACAAATCCAGACGGAAAATTCAAGGCAGCCCAGCTTGTAAGGGCGTGCAGGGCATTGAAAAAGACCTGCCTTGCCTATGAAATCCCATTGCTTTCAGGAAAGGACAGCATGTATGTGGATGGATATCTACAGGGAAAATATGGGGAATCCATAAAAGTCTCTGCACTTGAGACCATGCAGTTTTCTGCAGTATCGGTTATTGACGATATTAAAAAATGTGTTACATGTGATGCCAAGATACCAGGAGACCTTGTTTATATTCTCGGAAATACATTAAATGAGCTTGGGGCATCTGAGTACTATGAGCTCATGGGTCAAACAGGTCTTAATATTCCAAAGGTTAAATTTAACCGGTTCAGGGTTATATACAGAGCCCTTGAAAAGGCCATTGAAAAAGAGATAATCGCCTCTGCAAAGGCAGTATCAAGGGGTGGAATCGGAGTTGGACTTGCAATGACCGCAATGGCAGGAGGTCTTGGAATTGAATGTGATCTTGGAAAAATCCCGTTTAATGATGAAAAGGGTGGAAAAAGGGATGATATTCTTCTTTTTTCCGAATCCCCGGGGAGATTTATCGTTACAATTGCACCTGAGAACCGGGAAATTTTTGAAAAATTATTTAAAGGAACTGCCTGCGCATGCACAGGCAAAGTTTTAGATGAGGATGCAACTCTTACCATAAAAGGACTTGGCAAAAAAACAATAATTGATATTCCTGTTGCAAAGCTTGAAAAAACATGGTCAGCGCCTTTGGCGCAATTTTAGCGAGTATCCGGGCGGGAATTCAAAGCCATGCAGGCGAGCCATGATAACCTTTGTTTTTTTTTATAACGGCCATGAGGCCGATCTGGTGACTCTTAAACGGCCTCTCAACGAACATAGGGTCGAAGACGCGAAGCCAACTCTTATAATTAACGGTAATTGGCAGGAGTCTCATATAAAAAACGGCCATGGGGCAGTTAAGAAATAAAGTGCAGTGAATAAAACGGAAAATAAGTCATGAAAAAAATTAAAGTATTGATTTTAACGGGATTCGGGCTGAACTGCGATGTGGAAACAGCCCACGCATTTGAGCTTGCAGGAGCAGATGCCGCAAGAGTTCACATAAATGCCTTGATCAGCAAAAAACAGAGTCTTGAAAATTTTCATATTCTTGTATTTGGCGGAGGTTTCAGTTGGGGGGATGACCACGGAGCAGGAGTTGTGCAGGCTTTAAAATTGAAAAATCATATAGGTGACGACATTCTTTCCTTCATAGAAAAGGGTAATCTAATTATTGGCATCTGCAACGGTTTCCAGACCCTTGTTAATCTTGGGCTCCTGCCCGGCCTGGATAATGACTATAAGGCAAGATCCGTGGCACTGACATGGAATGACTGTGGAAATTTCCGGGATCAGTGGGTAAACCTTGCTGTAAACCAGAACAGTCCCTGCGTTTTTACAAGGGGAATAGATTCTGCTGAACTTCCCATAAGACACGGAGAGGGTAAATTTGTGGCAGATCCCAATATTATTGACCGGCTCGTCTCAAGCAATCAGGTCGTTTTAAGATATGCAGATAGTAATGGACAGAAAGCCAACGGGCACTTCCCCTTAAATCCCAATGGTTCAATGGATGACATTGCAGGTATATGTGACCCTTCGGGAAAAATATTCGGTCTCATGCCACATCCCGAAGCCTTTAACCATTTTACCAATCATCCTCTGTGGACCAGAAAAAAGGAAAACCTTAAACGACAGGGTGGAAAAACAGGCAGACTTGATACTCTTACAATGCCTCCGGGCATACATATCTTTAAAAACGGGGTTGATTATATGAGAGGTTTTATTTAAAAACCTATTTTTTATAAAAATAGCTATGCAAAACACTTAAATGATTGTATCATCAATTATAAAGTGTAAAAAATATATACTTTTTTACAAACTGTATTGTCCTGTTTTTCAATCTATTATTAACCTTAAAAAAGGAGATTATCATGGAAGAAAGCGTTTACAAATTTATTGAAGTTGTAGGATTTTCTGAAACCTCCTGGGAGGACGCTGCCAGGGCTGCAATTACAGCGGTTGACAAATCGGTTCGTGATATGAGGGTAGCCGAAGTTCTCAAAATGGATATGCGCCTTGAGGACAACAGGATAGTTGGTTATCGTACTAAATTAAAAGTATCATTTAAACTTGAATAATCGTCATGAGACGTAACTTTTAACTCTCATTCGGCCTCAAGGAATCAAAATTCCGACAAAAGAAGACTTTAATCCTTGTGGCCAGCATGGAACTTCCGCATAAAATTCCTGAAATCAGTTAAAACATCTGGTTTCAGGAATAACTCCTTTGTCTTTATCATAAAATATATGGGTCACTTATTTGGTATTTGCTTAATATTGATTTCGGCAGCTTCATTTGGTGCAATGGCCATTTTTGCCAAGTTTGCATATCTTTCCGGGGTCACAACTAATTCCCTGCTTTTTTTCCGATTTTCCATTGCAATGGTGATCATGCTGCCCATCGCACTGGTGCAAAAAAGAAAATTTCCAAAAGGGAAAGATCTCAGTATTCTAATTGCCATGGGTGCCATAGGATATGCAGGTCAGTCATATTGCTATTTTAAAGCGCTTACACTGATTCCTCCATCACTTGTAGCAATTTTACTTTACTTATATCCGGTAATTGTTGCAATTCTTTCTGTTTTTTTCTTAGATGAGTCTCTCTCGAAAAATAAACTTTTTGCCCTGTTCCTTGCAATTTCCGGGACTGTTCTGGTCATTGGATTTAATACCAATGGCAATATAGCAGGTATTATACTCGGAATTGGTGCGGCACTGATTTATTCGGTTTATACAATTGCGGGAGCAAGGGTGATGCAAAGAAATGATATATTTGCATCTACCCTTGTTATCATAGGGTCTGCAGCATGTTTTTACTTTTTCTGTAATTTAAAAACAGGGTTTTTCTTTCCAATTACAATTACATCCTGGATGAATATAATGGCTATTGCTATTATATCAACTGTTATTGCCATATATACTTATTTCCATGGAATGAAATTATCAGGTACTGTTAATGCCGCCATGCTGTCAACATTTGAACCTGTGACAACAATGATCCTTGCATCTGTCTTTTTAGATCAACATATAGGATGGCTGCAGTTAACAGGGGTTGCATTAATTATATCCTCGGCAATTATTGTAGCTGTAAATCCAAAATCCATCATCGTTATTGCTGCATAATTGTACCTTATATCCTAACCTG
>WGCX01000260.1 GCA_015493575.1 Desulfobacteraceae bacterium
AACATTAAAGATTTAAGAGGGTCAGGCTTTCCTTATTGTCATTATCTCAACTTTTGAGGTTAACATATATTTACTGTTTGATAACAACGAATAAGAAAAGCCTGACCCCCGTTTTGGAAAAATTTCAATTAAAAAACTTGATAATCGAGTAATAAGCATTCTGTAACAGCCTGCCGAGTTCAGGAAATATGAGAAATTTAACTTTCAAACATCCTTTGTCCCGACAAACAGCGTGACAATGCCAAAGGTCATTTGTTTCCATTTTATTTCTGAAAATCCGGCGCTTCTCATTATGCGGGCAAACTCTTCCTGGGATGGAAATTTTATAACAGATTCAGGCAGATAGTGATATGCACCTGAATTTTTTGAAAATATTGTACCAAGAAAAGGAAGAATTCTTTTAAAATAAAACATGTAGAATTTTTTAACCATTCCCTGCTCTGGGGTTGTAAGTTCCAGGATAGCAGCTTTTCCTCCCTTTTTAAGGGAATCGTGAAATTCGGTTAAAGCGGTTTTTCTATCCATGATATTTCTGATGCCAAAGGCTATGAAAATTGCATCAAAACTGTTGTGTTTAAAGGGCAGGTTCAGGGCATTTGCAGCCATGAGATGGATTGTGTTTTTTTTGCCTTTATCTGAAATTTTTTTCTTTCCGAGTTTAAGCATTCCAGGTGAAAAATCAGCTGCAAAAATTTCTATTTTATTTTTTTTCTGTTTTTCTATTTCAAGGGCAACATCGCAGGTGCCGCAGGCAATATCGACAACTTTCCCGTGATCCGGTATATGGGCTGAAAAAACAAGTTCCCGTCTCCATCTGATATCCTGCCTTAAACTTAAAAAACGGTTGAGGAAATCATATTTTGGAGCAATACTGTCAAACATATCTTTTATAAAATCAAGTTCAATATTCATCATTGACAATCCTGAATTATGAATTAAATTATTTAATCTGCGCAAAGCAGACGTATGAGGTAGCATAACAGGAACAATATTACAATTAAAAATTAATACGGAAAATTTATGTCAGAGAAACGTGATTACTATGAGATCCTTGGAGTTGCAAAGGATGCTTCAACCACAGAGTTAAAGTCTCACTACAGGAAGCTTGCAATTAAATTCCATCCGGATAAAAATCCCGGGAATAAAGAGGCAGAGGAAAAATTTAAGGAAGCCTCGGAAGCATATCAGGTTCTTTCCGATGTACAGAAACGCCAGATTTATGACCGGTACGGGCACCAGGGCCTTGAAAATTCAGGATTTTCAGGTGCTGGCAATTTTGAGGATATATTTTCAAGTTTTGGTAATATTTTTGAAGATTTTTTCGGATTTGGCGGGGGAAATGGCAGTGGTCGCAGCAGAGTGCAGCGAGGCTCTGATCTTCGTTATGACATGACCCTTGAGTTCATGGAAGCAGCCTTTGGTGTTGAAAAAGAAATAGATGTCCACAAGCTTGATACCTGTGATGAATGTAAGGGCAGCGGATGCCAGGAAGGCACAAGCCCCGAAGTCTGCAGTCACTGCAACGGTACTGGCCAGTTTGTCCAGAGCCAGGGTTTTTTCAAGGTGAAAACCACCTGTCCGTATTGCAGGGGCAAGGGCCGTTCAATTCCCCATCCCTGCAAAAAATGTAAAGGCTCAGGCCAGGTTGAAATCACAAAAAAAGTATCCGTGAAGATTCCTGCCGGCGTTGATACCGGTTCCAAGCTGAGGTTGAACGGTGAAGGTGAGGCAAGTCCTGCAGGCGGGCCTGCCGGTGATCTTTATGTTTTTATTCAGGTCAAGCAACATAAAAAATTTAAACGTGATGATCTTGATGTGCTTTGCCTTGTTGATATATCATTTGTCCAGGCAGCCCTTGGAGACACAATAACAATTCCCACCCTTGAAGGAGAAAAGGATTTAAAAATTCCAAAAGGAACCCAGCATGGCGACACCTTCAGGTTCAAAGGCCAGGGGATTCCATCGTTAAGATCCGGGCGCAGGGGAGACCAGATTATACACATAAACATAAAAACCCCCACCGGATTATCAAAAAAACAGGAAAAACTTCTTAAAGAGTTTGACAGACTTGATTCAAATAAAATATCAAATAAACTTAAAAGTCTTTTTAAAAATATTTATAATAATTAAAGAACCAGAGGGGATTCATAAATGTTTGAGCTGAAAATAAAAACTCATTTTGCAGCGGCGCATAAACTCAAAATGGTGGGTGAAAAGTGTGAAAATCTCCATGGACACAATTGGAACATTGAAGTGTATGTTTCAGGAGAAAAACTCAATTCTGCAGGTGTACTTGTTGATTTCGGTGACATTAAAAAAGTTGTAAAAGAGATCATATTTGAACTTGACCATAAATATTTAAATGAAATTGCAGCTTTTGCTGCAGTTCAGCCGTCTTCGGAACAGATTGCAATTCATATCGCTGAAAAGCTGAAAAAATATCTTGATGAAATGTCCTCTGAAGATTCCCCCATACGGGTCTCCAGGGTTTCCGCCTGGGAATCAGAGGATGCATGCGCAACTTTCATACCATGATCCTGATTTGTCCTGATTTGTCCTGGTATGGGACAGTGATAACTGAGAATGACTGGAAGACTGCCGGTAAAAAATAATCCGGAATTATAAAAGGTGTTGAAATTATAATTCCGGATTTATTGTATCCCGGCAGTTTTTTTATTGTGTTTTTTAACTTTTAAGTTCTTCAATGTCGCTGAAAAAGTCCAGTGCCTCTGGATTTTTCAAGGCATCTTTATTCTTAACTTCCTGTCCATGAATCACTTTTTTTACTGCAAGTTCAACTTTTTTCATGTTCAGGGTATAGGGAATATCAGGTGCGGCAATTATCTTTGCAGGTACGTGCCTTGGAGATGCATTGAGCCTGATATCCTTTTTGATTTGATTGATTAAATTTTCATTAAGGTTAAACCCTTGGGCCATTTTTACAAAAAGAATGACACGGACATCGTTGTTCCACCTCTGGCCCACAACAACGCTGTCATCAATTTCCTTTAACTGTTCAATGCGGCGGTATATCTCTGCCGTGCCGATTCTTACCCCCCCGGGGTTCAGGGTGGCATCTGATCGTCCATAGATGATGACCCCACCTCTTTCCGTGATTTCAATGAAATCTCCGTGTGCCCAGATTCCGGGAAAAATTTCAAAATATGCTGACATATACCTTGTTCTGTCTTCATCGTTCCAGAAATAGATGGGCATGGACGGGAAGGCAGCAGTGCAGACAAGTTCTCCCTGCTGGCCGATGACAGGTTTTCCGTCATCATCATAGGCAAACACTTTCATTCCAAGCCCGCGGCACTGCAGTTCTCCTGAATATACCCCGCCCATGGGATTGCCAAGGGCAAAGCATCCGTTCAGATCCGACCCCCCTGATATTGATGATAATTGAAGATCGCCTTTAATTTCATCATAAATAAATTCAAAATCTTCCTTTGACAAAGGAGACCCGGTTGACAGAAGGGATTTCATGGAAGAAAGATCAAATGTTTTCCCGGGTTTTACCCCTGCATTTTTAAGGGCTGCAATATAACCTGCACTTGTACCGAATATATCTATTTTTTCTTCCTCGGCCATTTTCCAGAGTGCATCAGGTCCCGGATGAAAGGGATTCCCGTCGTACAGAACAAGTGTTGCACCAACGGACAATGAGGTGGTAAGCCAGTTCCACATCATCCAGCCGCAGGTTGTAAAATAAAAGATCGTTTCTTTTTCCTTAAGATCAGTATGCAGTAGCAGTTCTTTCATCTGGTTGATCAGTACACCGCCTGCACTCTGGACCATACATTTGGGAAGTCCCGTGGTTCCTGAAGAATACATGATATAAACGGGATGGGAAAACGGAAGCTGCACAAATTCAATTTCTTCTGCTTTTTTTGCTTTGAAATCATCGTAGAGCACGGCATTTGGCAGATTTGAGCAGTCAGGTTTTTCCTTTGTGTAGGGAACAACAACAATTTTTTCAATGGATGGAAGTTCTTTTATTATTCCCGCTATTCTTTCAAGGCTGTCAATTGCCTTTCCCTTGAAAAAATAACCGTCCGCCGTGAACAGCACCCTTGGTTCTGTCTGGCCGAACCTGTCAAGCACCCCCTTGATTCCAAAATCAGGTGAGCATGATGACCAGGTTGCGCCGAGACTTGTGGCTGCGAGCATGGCGATGATCGCTTCGGGCATATTGGGGATGAAACCCACAACCCTGTCTCCGGGTTTAATGTCATGTTTTTTAAGGGAAGCGGCAACCTTTGATACTTCATCGTACAGCTCGTTATAGGTGAGTGTTCTTCTTACGCTGTCCTCTCCACGGAAGATAAGTGCTGTGTTATCGTTCCTGAACCTTAACAGATTTTCCGCAAAATTCAACAAAGAACCTTCAAACCATTTTGCTCCGGGCATTTTTTCCGGATCATCTATTACCTCATCATATTTTTTTGATGCTTTGATCTGTGCAAAATCCCACATTGCAGCCCAGAAATTACCAATATTATCAACTGACCACTGGTAAAGCCCGTCATAGTCTGTAAAGTTCTGGCCGTACTTTGAATTGACGGTCTGCATAAACCTGTACATATTGGAATTTTGTTTTCTTTTTTCCGATGGTTTCCATAAAAGTTTTGCCATAACTCTTTTCCCTTAATTTGTTTTATTTTTTTATAAACTGCCATAAGGCAGATCTGGATTGGCCCGGATTTGCCTTACAACAAACAATAAAAGTTGCACGTTGTTTCACGAAGACTTTTTTATAACTGCCATGGGGCCGAGCTGGGACTAAAATCCGGATCGGCCCCATGGCAGTTATTCATAGAGTACGGCAAGAATGGTTGCCTTTCCCTGTTTTGCAGTTATGAGATGGGCAGTTGTTGAAAGATAATAAACACTGTCACCCGGCTCAAGATCATATGTCCTGTCTCCTATGAGAAGTTCTGCAACCCCTTCCAGTACATAGATGAACTCTTCGCCCTCATGTATGGAAACCTCCTTGATGGGGCTTTCCTCCAACTGGACAATGAGAGCTTCCATATGACGTCCCTGCACTTCAGGGGCAAGGCTCATATATGAATAAAGATTTTTTTTGCCTTTTTCTGCAGTGGACCTTGATATTTTCTTTCTTTCGTTTTTTCTTGTTATGGAATAAAGACGGTTGCCGACTCCTGAAACAAGACGGCCAAGAGCGCTGTCCAATGCCCTTGAAAGCTTCATGACAGTTCCAAGCTGGGGCTGTATGATTCCGTTCTCAATATCATTTAACTTTTGTGTGTCAAAGCCTGTAAGCTGGGAGACCTCTTCAATGGAAAGACCTTTACTTTCCCTTAAATTTCTGATTCTTGTCCCGACTTCATCAACATCCTGTTTCTCTTCATCTTTAATTTTCCCCGTAAGGTTTTCAAAATAATCAACATTGATATGGGGAGTATCTTTCTTTTCCATTGTCTCTCCTTGGATCAGGAACAATGCCTGTTCCTTTTCATAAAATTTTATATTTTCAGGGCTTATACTGTCTGTTGCCAGGGAAATAGAAATCAGGCAGATATTTTTGTCAGTTTAAAAATGGCCGTGTATTTAATTAGGACCATCCATCGGGCAGCAGCTGGTCAGGTGCCTCTTCAAGTCTTTCTTTGAGCTTGTCAAGACCCGGCCTTGCAAATTCCATGTGGCCTTCCTTCATTGTCCTGCCGTTAACAATGGCTTCACTTCTAAGCCTTCTGCCGATTGTTCTTTCCATCTGACGGCCAAGCCAGAGCACCCTGTCAACATCCCACCCGTGTTCAATACCCATTTCATCTATCTGAACAAGGGTATCTTCAAGGCATACAAGCCCCACATATCTCGGATCATTGTAATAATAATCTCCTGTTCCCTTTATGGGCCTGTCATCAAGAAAATTTGCAGGCTGTCCTCCTAGACCCCCAAGGGTTGCCTCGAAATTTGTTATTCCGGCCTGCAGTGCTGCAAGAATTGAGGCGGAAGCCATTCTTTTTGTCTCATGGAAATGGGCAATATGAAGGCCTGTATCGGGGAGAGCATCAAGAACCATGGAAAAATACCTGTAAACATCCGGGGCAGATGCGCTGCCGTCGTGGTCTGCATGTTCAACATCGTGCGCTCCGATATCAAGCCATCTTTTAGTAAATTTAACGGCATCCTTCATATCAGTAGCACCTCCAATGGGGCTTCCCCAGATGGTGCTCACTGTGCCGCACATTTTAATACCTGCATCGGTGCATTTTTTAATGCACCTTTCAGCCTCTTTCCAGTAATCGGGAAGAGTTGTGCCTGAATTGGCAAAGTGGTGCTGCTCTTCAGTGGACACCATCATCAAAACCCTGTCAGGGCCTATTCCCTGTTTTTTTAATTCTATTGCCCTGTTAACGGATGGTTCCCTTATGGTAATGGCTGTAAAGCAGATATCATCGTAATTAATACCTCTTTTGGCACATTTTTTTTTGAATCTGTCTCCCCTTAAATACCTGAACAGATCTTCAGCATCACTGAACTGGGGCATGAGATATGGATTACCAAGATTTGTAACCTCAATATCACGGCATCCCGCAAATATCAATTCTTCAAGGTAAAACTTCTTTGCCTCGGTGGATATGAATTTCTCTTCATGCTGAAATCCATCCCTTACACTGATATCGCCAATTGTCACTTTTTTCGGCATTCTTGGAAATATTTTCCACATATCATACTCTGTCATAACAAATCACCTTTTTAAACATCAATTTTTTTATAGCCGCCATGAGGCGGATCTGACCTGCGTTACTATGCCTCTCAACGAACATAAAAAGAGCATCAGTTACTTTATCAAAAATGAGCTCTTTCTTATAAAAACGGTCCCATGGCCGTTTTAAAACCTGAAATTACCAAAATTCGGGTTTCCAATGGGTTTGAGCAGGCTTACCTCAAATGCCATTCCAAGCCATTCCCTGATTTCAGAAAATTTTAATACCCTGTCATT
>WGCX01000261.1 GCA_015493575.1 Desulfobacteraceae bacterium
AAACAAATTGTTTGTCATCATTGCAGTTTTAAATTGAGATGATTAATCAGTTTCTTATCTCTGATTTTCGTGTTTTTGGCAAAAGAACTATAATATTCGTTTTGGTTCCGGCTTGTCCAGGTCATCAGGATCTAAATGCATTTAAAATCAGTGTTGATCAACGCTTCAAATTCTTGTGGGAGAACAGTTAAATGGCTGTAACAGGTTTTCTGAAAAAAATAGTGGAAATAAAAAAAAAAGAGGTGTTAGAACTTAAAGCAGAAGTTTCCATTAATACGGTGAGAAAGGATGCTGAATCACAGGAGAATGGTCCTGATTTCGGGGAAGCACTGAAAATTTCATCTCCGGAAAATATCGGTATTATTGCTGAAATAAAAAAAGCTTCGCCTTCAAAGGGGGATATTAAAATTGATCTTGATCCGGCAATTTTTGCAGAAAAATATACAAAAGCTGGTGCCCGGGCTGTTTCTGTTCTTACGGAAAAAAATTATTTCAAGGGAAGCATGTCAGATCTCAAAGAGGTTAGAAAATCAACATCTCTTCCTGTATTAAGAAAGGATTTTACAATTTCTTCATACCAGATTTTCGAGGCAAAAGCTGCAGGGGCAAATTCGATTTTGCTGATAACATCAATTCTTTCAAAGGAACAATTAAGGGATTATATAAGTTTGTGCCGGGAAATTCATCTTGAGCCCCTTGTTGAAATCAATTCTGAAATGGAATTTGAAAAAGCGGCCTTTTGTAATGCAAAAATAATAGGGATAAACAATAGAAATCTCCAGACCCTTAAAACAGACCTTGGTGTTTCAAAAAGGCTTGCATCCCTTTTTACCGAAGATCATATTCCGGTTGCGGCAAGCGGAATTTCATCACGGGAAGATATCAGCGAGGTACTTGAAACGGGAATATGCAATTTTCTTGTGGGAGAAAGCATTGTGCGCTCCCATGATCCTGAAAAATTTATCCGGCTTCTTTTATAAGAAAGAGCTCTATTTTGACAGAGTGACGGATGCTCTTTTTATGTTCGTCGTGAGGCGCTGTAACGCTGTCCAGCTTGGCCTCATGGCCGTTATTAAATCATAAATTGCCAAAGCAATGGAAGCAATATGAAAAATATTTTAATTACAGGCGGTTCAGGGTTTATCGGAACAAATTTTATTAAATATGCATATGACAGGTATAAAGACTGGCACATTGTTAATCTGGACGTCCTGACCTATGCAGGTAACCCCATGAATCACATGGAACTTGCAAAAGATCCAAGGTACACTTTTATACATGGTGATATATGTGATTCATCCCTTTTAAAACAACTTTTTGACAAATTCAAGTTTAACGGTGTTCTCCATTTTGCCGCAGAATCCCATGTTGACAGATCAATTTCTGACCCTGAAATTTTTCTAAAAACCAATGTTATGGGAAGTTTTAAACTGCTCCAGGCAGGTCTTGATTATGTGGAGGATTCCGGGACATCGGATTTCAAATTTCTTCATGTTTCAACGGATGAGGTTTACGGGAGCCTTGGAGCCGGTGACGCTGCATTCACCGAAAAAACAGGATATGACCCTTCAAGTCCATATTCTGCATCAAAAGCCTCATCTGATCATTTTGCAAAAGCTTTTTTCACAACTTTCGGCCTGCCCGTTGTGGTAACCAATTGTTCCAATAATTATGGTCCTTATCAGTTTCCTGAAAAATTAATTCCCCTTGTGATTTTAAATATTCTCAATAAAAAGCCTTTGCCCGTGTACGGAAAAGGTGAAAATGTCAGGGACTGGTTGTATGTGGCGGATCATTGTGATGCCCTTGCAGAAGTTTTTGAAAAGGGTGTTAGTGGTGAAACATATAATATTGGGGGCGGAGAAGAAAAAAAGAACATAGAGGTTGTTCAAAAAATCTGTGATCTTGTGGATGAAAAGACAGGTGCGGTAAAATCAAGCAGAGACCTGATCACCTTTGTGAAGGACAGGCCGGGGCATGATCTGCGGTATGCCATCAATTGTGACAAAATTGATCATGAGATCGGATTCACTGCAAAGCACTCTTTTGAACAGGCATTGTCACAAACAATAGACTGGTATCTTGGGCATATGGACTGGGTAAGGGCTGTTCAGACCGGTGAATATAAAAAATGGATAAATAAACAGTATTCATGACGGATTAATGGGTTCACTTCAACGTCAGTGTCTTGCTTCTTACATCCTGGTACAAGAGACAAGAGACAAGAGACAAGAAGTAAGGAACAAGAAAATTTATATAACTGCCATGAGGCTTTTCCCGTCATATTCTGTAAAATTTTAATGTATGATGGTCTCGTAAAAAGTCGAAAATGCTAAAACTGCTATTAACAATTTCAGTATGTTACGACTGAAAAAATGCCAAAATTTGACTTTTTACAGGTTCGTCAATGTATGCTTGGTAAAAAATAAAAATATAAGGAATTATTGTATAATGAAAGGAATAATCCTTGCCGGAGGAGCAGGAACAAGGCTCTATCCCGTTACAAAGGTAACAAGTAAGCAGTTACTGCCCGTTTATGACAAACCCATGATTTTTTATCCATTGTCCGTTCTGATGCTGTCCGGCATCCGTGATATTCTGATTATATCCACACCGGCTGATCTGCCGCGCTTTGAAGCTCTTCTTGAAGATGGTTCAAAATGGGGTATTAATTTATCCTATGCAGTTCAGATGGAACCTGCAGGTCTTGCACAGGCTTTTATAATCGGAGAAAAATTTATTGGCAACGACCATGTATGCCTGATCCTTGGTGATAACCTTTTTTACGGGCATGGCCTTTCAGAGCGGTTTCAGAGGGCAGCAGCACGAAAAAAAGGAGGCACTGTTTTCGGTTATCAGGTAAAGGATCCTGAACGTTATGGTGTTGTCTCCTTTGATAAAGAGGGTAATGTCCTTGATATAGAGGAAAAACCTGAACATCCAAAATCAAATTTTGCAGTAACAGGGCTTTATTTTTATGATAACGATGTGATTGAAATTGCCAGGGGCTTAAAACCTTCTTCCAGGGGTGAACTTGAGATTACAGATGTTAATATGGCATATCTTGAAAAAGGTCGGCTCCATGTTGAGGAGATGGGGCGTGGTACAGCCTGGCTGGATACCGGAACCCATCATTCCCTTCTTGATGCTTCATTATTCATAGCTACAATTGAAAAACGCCAGGGCCTGAAGGTCGCCTGTATTGAAGAGATCGCCTATAAAATGGGTTATATAGATAAAAATCAGGTTGTTGCCTTGGCTGAATATTACAGAAAAACCGATTACGGGGCATATCTATTGAGTTTGTTTAAATAGTGACAGTGGTATGAAAAATGGTTAATGTTTTCAATTTTAGTGTTGCGTGAAAGCCTTACTCCTCAATTCCTGTACAAAAAAACAGGAAACCGGGGAGAGGCAAAATGGCTGCGGGCATCGCTTTTTCTTAAATTTTAATCCACAGACAACTCAATTAAAAACAACTGAGAAAAAAATATGAAAATTATAGATACTCAATTAAAAGATGTGAAAATACTGCGGCCGGAAGTGTTTGGTGATGAGCGTGGTTTTTTCATGGAAACTTTTCGGGATAATGAATTTCGGGCCAGAGTGGCGGATTGTTTTTTTGTCCAGGATAATCACAGCAGATCAAACCAGGGAGTTCTAAGGGGACTGCATTATCAGATAAAGCATCCCCAGGGTAAGATGGTCAGGGTGATATCAGGAAAAGTTTTTGATGTGGCCGTTGATATCAGGAAGAGTTCTCCGGATTTCGGTAAATGGACAGGAGCGGTATTAAGCGCTGAAAACAAGGATATGTTCTGGGTCCCGCCGGGATTTGCCCACGGATTTTACGTTATGACGGAGAATGCCGAGTTTGTTTATAAATGCACGGATTACTATGCTCCTGAACATGAAAAATCTATTTTATGGAATGATGAAAAAATCGGCATTGACTGGCCCCTTGTTAACGGTAAAGACCCTGTGCTGTCTTTAAAAGATAAGGCAGGACTTTTACTTGAAGAAGCAGAGGTTTTTTTATGAAGGTTTTGATTGCCGGTTCAAACGGGCAGCTTGGCTGGGAACTGAACAGAACCTGTCCGGATGGACATAAAATTATATCACTTGATTATCCCGGTATTGATATATGTGACAATGCATCTGTTTCTGGTATATTAAAAAAATATAAACCTGACTGGATTATCAATTGTGCTGCATACACCAATGTTGACAAGGCGGAAACCGATGAGGCAGCAGCCCGTGCCGTTAATTGTGAAGGGGCTGCAAATCTTGCAGGGGGTGCATTGGCAATAAATGCCCGCATGGTGCATATTTCAACTGATTTTGTGTTTAACGGAAATACTGCAAAACCGTGGTGGCCCTATGACATACCTGATCCGTGCTCTGTTTACGGTAAAACAAAACTTGAAGGGGAAAAATCAGTACAGGATATACTGAAAAATGAAGCTTTGATTATACGAACCGCATGGCTTTATTCGGTTCATGGTAATAATTTTGTTCATACCATGATCCGCCTTATGAAGGAAAAAGATACGCTTAATGTAATCTATGACCAGATCGGAACTCCATGCTGGGCAAAGGGACTTGCCAGGGCTGTATGGGAGGCTGTAAAATTTAATTTAAAGGGGATTTTCCACTGGACAGATGCAGGTGTTGCATCATGGTATGATTTTGCCGTTGCCATTGGGGAAGAAGCAGTTGCAGCAGGATTGATTAAAAAAGAGATTCCCATTGTTCCCATCCCCTCTGAAAAATATCCTGCTCCTGCTCAAAGACCGAATTTCAGTGTGCTTGATAAAACAGGTTTTACCGCTGCAACGGGCATGATGCCGGAACACTGGCGCAAACAGCTCCGCAAAATGATAAAAGAGATATCATGAGATTTAAAATCATGCATGACCAAAAATATGAATTGCAGTATACGGTTTTTAAAAAAACTTTTTGGTTATGGCCTGTTCAGGTTGAGGGGTTAAAGCTCAAATGGCGTAAGGCTTTCGCATCCTGTTTCAGTTACAGCAAGGGTCTGTTCAAACTGTGCCGATAAAGCATTGTCATTGGTAACAGCCGTCCATTTATCATCAAGTATGTGGAGTTTTCTTGTTCCAAGATTGATCATGGGTTCAATTGTAAACACCATGCCGGGAACAAGTTCAATTCCCTTTCCCCGTTTTCCAAAATGCAGCACCTGTGGCTGTTCGTGGAAATCAAGTCCCACTCCATGACCTACAAATTCACGTACAACTGAACAGCCCTGGCCTTCGGCGTAATGCTGGATGGCCCAACCGATATCTCCAAGCCTTGCACCGGGACGTACCACTTCAATGGCCCGTTTTAAGGATTCTCTTGCAACGCCTACTATTTTTTTTCCATCCTTTGTCGGGTTTCCCACAAAAAATGTTTTATTTGCATCGGCATAAAATCCGTTTAAAATCGGCGTAATATCAACATTTACAATATCCCCGTCATTTAAAACCCTGTTTCCCGGTATCCCATGGCAGATCACCTCATTAACGGAAGTGCATACGCTTTTTGGAAAACCATGGTAATTTAAAGGCGCCGGAACAGCTTTTGCTTTTATTGTTTCTTCATGAACAATGGTGTTGATATCATTTGTTGTAATTCCGGGCTTTATCATCGATGATACCTTGTCCATTATATCAAGCAGAAGAACGCCGCATTTTCTTATCCCCTCTATTTCTTCGGGTTCTTTGAGCCTGATATCGTATTTTCTTTTATACTCCTGTTTAAGGGTTAAAACTTTTTTGGAAGCATTCAGGCAGCAGTTCTTGTATTTTTTCCCGCTTCCGCAGGGGCATGGACTGTTACGTCCTATTTTTACTTTTTTTATCCTGTTTTTCATATTATGGTCACCTTTTCCCAAATACCGGTCCATGGCATATCGCTCTGCCGCAAACAAAAAAGATGAAAGAATCAATTGAGCTTCAGATCACATAATTTTGTCATGGTTGAGTTATTCCGCCTTTTGAATTGGTGTTAAAATTTTTTTATTTTAAAATTTCTCCCCACAATGAATGGGGGTAGGCATTCTTTATTTTTATATTTACAAAATCACCCGGATTTATATTCTCACCGCAAAAATGAACTATTTTTCCTGAATCCGTACGCCCTGTCATCTGCGGAATATCGCTGTTTTCTCCCTCTGAAAAATGTCTTTTTTTCAGGCTTTTTCCTTCAACCATTACAGGTTCGATTTTTCCCTGCATCGCCTTATTTTTCTTTTCAGTATACGATTCCTGAAGAGCTAAAAGTTTATTCAGCCTTGCCATTTTCTCCGT
>WGCX01000262.1 GCA_015493575.1 Desulfobacteraceae bacterium
AAAGAAAACCCCCAAAGGAATGTTTATATGAAACTCCTGTAAAAATTTTTTTAAATAAGAGTTTCAATATTTGTTGAAAGGCCGTTATATCAGAACCCTTTAAACGGGTTGGGGCCAAGGTCCTCTATCTCTTCAACAAAATCACTTAAGAGTTCAGGCAGCCTGTCATATTCATCAATGGCAATCTCTTCAAATCTTACGCGCTCCTCTTCAAGGGCAAGACTTGAAAGTGCATCACCGATTTTCTTTACCCTTACCTCGGCAAGTTCACTTCCCTTTACAAAATGGCACTGGTAGTCATCGCCGTGTTTGCAGCCGACAAGTATAACACCGTCCATTCCCTGGGCAAGTGCATCCTTGATCCATATGGTGTTCACCGAACCAAGGCAGCGCACCGGAATAACCCTTACATCGGGAGAATAATCGATCCGGTTCATGCCAACCATGTCAAGGGCCGGATATGCATCATTTTCACAGATCAGGGCAAGGATTCTCATTGGAGGTTCATCATAGTCATCTTCAGATGGTACACCTATGGCTTTAACCTGTGAACCTATGCTGTCAATGCTGTAATCGGCAAAACTGATTATCCTTTCAGGACATGCGCCCATGCAGGTACCGCACCTTCTGCACCTTGCAGGATTTACCTTTGGTGTGCCTTTTTCATCATCATCAAGTGCACCAAACGGACACTCAACCGTACATCTCTTACACTGCGTACATCTCTGGAAAAAGAATTCGGGAAATGTCATATCTCCTGATCTTGGATGAACTGCAACACCGCGATTGACCGATTCAATGCACTGGATAGCCTTTAAGGCAGCGCCTGTTGCATCTTCCATGGATTCTTCAATTGTCATGCAGCGCCTGATGGGACCTGCAGCATAAATACCTGTTCTCTGGGTTTCATAGGGAAAACAGATATAATTTGAATCTGCATACCCGCCGAAGATATCGTTATCACGGAATCCCGGACCCTGGCGGTATGCAAGGTTGATAACGGGATCATCAACTGTAACCGGAACCATTCCGTTTGCAATAACAACCATGTCAGCCTTTATATTAAGATCATCTCCAAGCAGGGTGTTAGTTGCATCCACAAGCAGTGAACCGCCGCTCTCAGCAACACTTGTTACAGCACCCTTTGTCATGAAAATTCCATTATCCTGCTGGAGGCTCTTATAGAAATACTCCTGCAGCCCCGGAGTCCTCATATGCTGATAAATGATATATGCCTTTCCATCGCTGTAATCGTTTCTTACATATTTTGCCTGTTTTAAAGCAACCATGCTTGCAACCGATCCACTGTACGGAAAATCAGCATCTTCTTCATCTTTTCCCGGAGACTGGACAAACACAACGGATTTTGCTTCCTTACCGTCGGATGGACGTGTAATTTTTCCATTGGCTGCAATTTTCTCAAACTCATCGTTTGTGACAACATCGGGAAGATCCAGTCCGAGATGGGCATATTCTTCAACCTCAAGTTTATCAGGTCTCCAGCCTGCAGCAAGAATTACAGCTCCGTATAGAACCCCGTTGGGATCAAGGGTCAGGATATCTTCTCTTCCTTCATTGTACTCAAGGTATTTTGCATGCTGAACATCTGCATCAAGGGGCTCTCCCTTTTCATCAAGGGTCATCTCCTCGGGCAATGGGAATGGAACATCAAATGGAATTTTTTCTCCGGGAGTTTTAAATGTTACGGTGAACTCTCCGGGCTGGCCTGCAATACGCGCAACTTCCGTATTGGTTTTTACCTCAATATTGGGATACTGCTCAAGTTCATTGATCTTTGCATCAATGATCGTTGGAATAAGTTCCTCAAAAGGTTCTTCAACGGGCAGCTGGTTACGCATCTTATTCAGATAACCGCCAAGCCTTGCAGTTTTTTCGACAATTGTGACTTCAAAGCCTGCCTTTGCAGCATCAAGGGCCGCTGAAATACCTGTGATACCGCCGCCAAGCACGAGAATTTTTTTAGAGAAAGATTCAGTTTTATAGGGCTCGGGCAGATCAACTTTTTCAACCCTTGCCATGCCCATTTTGATATAATCCTCGGCTTTCATCTGGATACGGTCAAAATGTTCCTCATCATCTTTCTGGTCTTCAGTCAGTTTCGGATATTTTTCCCTTGAATGGGGCCATACAACACCTTCTCTTAAGTTTACCCTTTCAACAATACAGCCCGGGAAATTAAACACATCAAAATTAACACGTCTTGAACAAGCGCCAATGACCATGGTATTGACTTTGCCGTCGTCAATATCCTTTTTGATCAGGGCAACACCCTCTTTTCCGCAGAGGAATGGATGGGTTGTGCAGGATAATCCTTCTTCCTCGGGAACATCAACAAGATCTTCCATGTCCAGGGCATCACCGATGCCGCATCCTGTGCATATATATACACCGTATTTTTTATCCATGGTTATCCTTTTTACCTCCTCACCAGCGTTTGAATAGCTTTAAGGGCCATGCCGGTTGCATTTTGATTGGATGTTACAACATCTGCCGGCTTGTTTGCACAGCCGGCTGCAAACATGCCGCCCTTTTTGAAGTCATTCACAATAAAACCGTCTGAAGTAAATTTAAGATCGGCATTGGGTTTATCCACAGATGCGCTGGGCTGCATTCCGGTTGCAAGTACAAGCAGATCAACTGTCTGTTTGATTTTATTACCTGTCAGGGTGTCTTCTGCAACAAGGGTTATATTTCCTGTACCATCTTCTTCAGAAACCTCTGCAACCTTGCCCTTTACAAAGAAAATATTTTCATCTTCCTTGAGTTTTTTGTAAAAATTTTCATATTTTCTTCCAGGGGCTCTTAAATCGATATAGTAGATATAAATTTTTGCTTCGGGATACTGGGCTCTCAGATAGGTTGCATGTTTTAAAGATGCCATGCAGCAGATGTATGAGCAGTAGGGAAGATGATTTTCATCCCTTGATCCTGCGCACTGGGCAAAAGCGATTGTCCCGGGAGCCTTGTCATCCGAAGGCCTTAAAATTTTCCCTTGGGTTGGTCCGTTTGTTGAAGCAAGGCGCTCAAGCATCATATTTGTAATGATGTTCTGGTATCTTCCAAATCCTAAGTTGTCTATCTTTGTGGCATCATATGGTTTCCACCCCGTTGCCCAGATGACGGCACCAACTTTAAGATCAATTGTTTTTTCCTGCATGTCAAAATCAATGGCGTTAAATTTGCAGGCATTTTTTACTTTCTCCCGATCATCACTGCTCATTGAAGCAGCCATAACATAGCGGAAGGGAAAAGCCATTGTATGGGGAAGATATGCTGCCTTTCTCCTGTCCATTCCAAAGTTGAATTCATTTGAAATTTCAGATTCGCATACCTTTGCACATTCGCCGCATCCTGTGCAGTTTTCATTGACATATCTCGGGCTGATTTTGACTTTAACTGTGTAATCACCTGCAGTGCCGTCAACCTTTTCAACCTCTGCCATTGTGATTACCTTGATTCTGGGATTATCTTTGATCCTTCTGTAGTTGATCTCAAGTCCGCATGTGGGCGGACATAGTTTGGGGAAGTAGTGCTTAAGCTGGGATACCCTTCCACCAAGGGAAGGCTCCTTTTCAACAAGGAAAACCTCATACCCCACTTCAGCAGCTTCTATGGCAGCGGTCAGGCCGCTGATTCCGCCTCCTACCACCATGATGCTTCCACCGGCCGGGGCTGAATTGTCTGTTGTCATGCTGTCCCTCCGTGCATTTAAACGATTATAAATATATTGGCTCAATTGTTTCCTTAAACCACCTGCAAAACTTTTAACCTGATCTTAGGATCGAAAATTTTATAAGTTGAGCGAAATTGCTTGTCTTCCGGCCCATCTACTTCGTTGCATCAAAGGCCGAATACGTTGAGTATGCAACCTTTAATGCGCCTTGTATATGGACCGGAATTC
>WGCX01000263.1 GCA_015493575.1 Desulfobacteraceae bacterium
ATTGCCCCTAAAGCCACCATGTTTATTCCCCTGGAACTGCCGGCAGCCTTATTGGCCAGCATCTGAAGCGGAACACCATAGGAAATCATTCCGGGACCTGCCCATCCCACCACACTTTCATCTTCTTCATGGGGTTTTGCCGGCTGGTTATCATAAATCAGAATTCCATCAGGCTTTAATGAGGACAATTGGGATATGGAATGTTTATCGTTTAATGAGATAAGTACATCGGAAAACTTACCGGGAGAAAAAACAGGGTTTGTGCTGATTCGTGTATGAGCCACACATTTCCCAAATCCCCTGATCTCAGCAGGATATGAATCAAAGGACATTATTTCAAACCCCTGCCCGCTCATGAACCTGCTTAAAATTTCGCCGGCGGAAATAGTGCCCTCTCCTGCACTGCCGCAAATCTCAACAACTAAATTAATATCTTGCATATAATTTATTTTCCTTTATCTGCGTCATTTTCTGACCGGAGAATCATCATTAATATCATCCCACCATGTAGTTTTTATTTTTATTCCTTCAAGATCAAAATATTTCTTATCCACAGATTCAATAACTTTATTGTCCCCGAGAAGGTTCAGTGCAGCCACCTCACCCTGGGCCACTGCGTTGGGCCAGCCAATGGACACGGAATAATTTTTAATGGCAGGGTTGTAAACCTGGGCACATGATCCGCAGGCATAGATATTATCAATATTGGTTTTTAAATATTCATCCACAAGGATTCCATGATCAGTGTCTAATCCGCACCCCTCTGCAAAGTCAATGGCCGGCACCATGCCGTTAAATGAAAAAATCAAATCTGCCTTCTTCTCTGCTCCTTTCTGTGTCAAAATCCGGAATCCGTCATGTATTTTCTCAATGCCTGAGATATCGTCTTTAACAAAAATATCAGACACATCAAGAACATCGGAGGGAAGAGAGGAAAGACCTGCAACAATTTTTTCAACCATTGCATGGGTCAGTTGATATGGCCAGAATGCTTCGGGATATATCATGACATAAATTTTTTTCCCCATGGATGCAAGCATATGAATAAATTTAAATCCCACAAAATCACCGCCAAAAATAAAAAACCGTTCTGCCCGGTGAATTTCATCTTTTATATCCACAACATCGGAATATGAAGAGACAAAACTTAAACAATCTGCAAACCGGGACATGGACGGCAGTATTCGCGGGCGGTTACCTGCAGCTATTATTAACTTGGTGTAATGGATGGTTTCCATATGCGTTAAAAACAAAGTATCTGCATCGGGGTCAATCCGGTCAACCTTCTGACCCAGCCTGATTCTGATATCCATGTTTTTATAATAATCAAGGGAGTTAACCATGAGATCATCGATACAGATCTTTCCCCGGATAAATTCGGTTAAGCGGGGTTTATAATAATAAGGTGTGCATTCATCGGAGATAACAGTGATTTTTGCTGCATGATCTTCATTGCGAAGAATTGATGCGGCATGGTTTCCTGCAGGCCCGTTTCCGATGATCACATAGTGGTCATTATTATCAGGATTGCTGTATTTGCTGTCATAAATGTCATTATAATTATTGCGGCAATGGTTGTCGGATGACATATTTCCTCCGGTTATCAAGTATCAATTTCCATCAGTTCGGTACGTGTCACGCTGATACAGTCCATGGGACACACTGCCATACAGTTTCCGCACCGGATACAACTGGCATTATCAATGACAATGGCAGTTACATTGTTCCATTGGTCTGTTTCTTCAAAGGCACCGAATGTACCGCCGGATGTTATTGGAATATTGTCAATCATCTTTATGCAGTCTTTGGGTGCTGCATCAATACAGGCAGAACAATAAATACAGGACATGGGATCGATTTCATATTTAAGATTGCATAGATAACACCTTTGGGATTCTTCTTCGGCCTGATTTCCTGAGTATCCTGTTTCCACCTCATTTTTCGCATCAGCCATGCGGTCATCCATCTCAAGTGTATTCATGGGAACCTTTGGTATAAAGTCAAAGGCCCTTTTTCTGTCAGTGGTTTTATCTTCTTCCAGACGGACAACCATCTGTTTCCTTGTTTTCCCGGTTAAAAACAGGTCAACAGCCCTGGCACATTTCTTACCTCCGGCTATTGCAGAAATCACATCTGATGAGCCCGTTGCAAAATCTCCAGCAATAAAAACCCTGTCAATGTCACTTGTATATCCGTCCTTGTTTAATTGATTAAATGCCGGTGAAACAGCCCCGGCATCAGGAACCTGGCCCAGGGCGGCAATCACGGCATCGGCTTTAATGACAAATTCCGATCCCGTAATGGGTACGGATTTCCTGAAAGGTGGCTTATCTGTTTTCTCAAGACGGGTACGGATAAATTCCATCCCTGTAACCTTACCTGTGGTTTTTCCATCTTTGCCGATAATTTGTGAAGGCTGAATCAGGCTGAATATCTTAATTCCCTCAAATTGTGCTTCATGTTTTTCAGTTTCGTCAATCCGCATATACTCAATTGTTTTACGAATATTGAGACTGACATCCGATGCGCCCAGCCTGACTGCCGACCTTGCACAGTCAACCGCTGTAAATCCCGCACCAATAACAATAACCTTATCACCGACAAAGGGCTTTTTACCTTCATTAATCGCCCGCATGAAATCAAGCCCGTTATAAAAATGTTCAAGATCTTTTCCCGGCACATCAAGAACCCTCGGCAAAACACAGCCTGCAGCAACGATCACAGCATCATATTTTTTCTCAAGTTCTGCAAGTGAAATATCCCTGCCAACCGCTATACCAGTTTTTAATTCAATTCCCAGGCGGAGAATATTGTTAATTTCAGATTTTAACAATTCTTTTGGCAGACGAAATTCAGGAATTCCGTACATCATCATGCCCCCCGGTTTTTCTTCTGCCTCGTAAATGGTTACCTTGTGCCCGAGTACGGTAAGATCGTGGGCTGCAGCAAAACCTGCAGGACCTGCACCGATAACGGCTATTGAATAACCTGTGAATGAGTATAAACCTTCAAAAATCCTGTGGGATGCAGGTTTTAAATCAGCACAGGAGCGTTTTAAATAGCAGATACCAACACTTTCTCCGCCATTGTCCGGTTCATTGTGACGGCAGGCCGATTCGCAGGGTCTTGAACAGATCCTGCCAAGAACACCGGGTAATATATTGGCAATTCTGTTCAGCTCATATGCCCTGCCGTACCTTTTTTCATAGATACAGCGAATATATCCCGGAATATTGGTTTTTGCGGGGCAGGCATTCTGGCAGGGGATGCTGTCTGCCACAAGGCCGAAATCCCGTTTATCCGTGGAGTATATAATCTGCTTGACCAACCGGGATGTATGAGTTCTGTTTTTATCACGGAAATGATTTTTTTCTCTGTAATAAGAGTCGCTTTTCTTCACAATTGTCCTCTCAGATCCATGGTTGAAGGAAAAATGGTAAAATTAAAATACAGGTTAATGGTTTTTCAATCGTCTGTCAAAACAATAATTAAGACTGACCTATAAAAAGATGGGATATGCTTACAGCGGAGAAAACAAATAAAAAAAAGCCATTTAAAGTTCTTAACTCTAAATGGCCGTTATTACAATTTTGTTAATGGTGCCCAGGAACAGAATTGAACTGCTGACACGGGGATTTTCAGTCCCCTGCTCTACCGACTGAGCTACCTGGGCTCAACCAAAAACGTGAGCATTTATATGTTAGATAAAGGCCATTGTCAAGAACTTTTTCTTCCAAAGTCACCAAAAATATTCTGGACAAGGGCACAGGCTGCAATTGAGGCAGTTTCCGCTCTTAGAATACGGGGACCCAGCGAACATGCTTTAAAACCATTCCGGCGTGCCAATTGGATTTCATCATCTGTAAAGCCCCCTTCGGGTCCAGTTAATATAATAATTTTTTTCCCTGGTGTATGATTCTTATGACCGGCAACTGAATCTGTTTTTATTTTATCTTCAGGTTCTTTATCCATAAGTTCTTTATCTCTGATTACGTCAATGGGGCAGGATGATTTTTCCCAGAAAATTATCTTTTGTACGTAAGATTCATCATATGATTGAATAAGCTCGTTAAACTGCACAGGCATCCCTATATAGGGCACTACACTCCTGCCGCATTGGTTCAGAGCTTCCCTTGCGATCCTTTTCCATCGTTCCTGCCGCTGTCTGATTTTTTTCAGATTGGGTTTTGGAACGGATCTTTCTGCAAAAAAAGGAATCCACTCAGCAATGCCAAGTTCGGTTAAATGTCTGACAAGCATATCCATTTTTTTATCCTTAAGCATGCCCTGGGCAAAAATAATATGGGCAGGAGATTCCGATGCGCATGATAATTCTTCAATAATATCAAGAATGACCGCACCTGAAGAGATTGTTCTTATTTCGGTTTTAAAATCTTTTCCCTTACCGTCGCATATTTCAAGCGCATCTCCAGGTGAAAGCCTCATCACGTTTGCAAGATGTTTTGCATCCTGACCTTTGATGACTGCTTCTTTCCCATGAATATTCTGTATATCTACATAGAGCTTTCTCATGCCGGGACCTTATTATAAAAATATAATAATAGTCAAATTGAATTTTACGCGGTCACGTCACAATCCCTTAATCTTTTTCAAAACATTTTGTAATTTTAATGGCAGAACAATGTCATATCGGTACAGATAGAATGACCCGCCCTTTGACAGTCACTGGGAAATACTATACGACTGGTGATCAGAAATGCGCCACAGTGCATCTGCTGCGTATTGTGTGTTTTTTAGACCCTCTCTCCGGGGCTTTTTAAAGAACTTGACACAATAAAAGTCATTATGCTATTTTTCTCTTTATTTTTTTAAAAAATTAATAATTTTAAAAGTGCAGTTTTTTAAAGGCACGACTGGAGTCTTTATGAATGATTC
>WGCX01000264.1 GCA_015493575.1 Desulfobacteraceae bacterium
ATCATAAAGGAATGATGAAATCAATAAATAATAACAGCCATGGGGCTGATCCGGATTTTTTCAGACAGCTTCTCAATAAAGGATGAAACTCCTGTGATTAAAGGTGCCTGTCAGGAGTTTCCCATAAAAAAAAGACTGAAACGCGGTTCAAAAATCGCAGGAGGTAAAATATATGTCAGAAAAAGTAACAGTGGCAAGCGAATCGCTGAACTCATGTGCAGGATGCGAAATAGCTGTTGTTGACCTTGGAGCACGCCTGTTAGATGTGCTCGGCCTGATAGATTTTGTGCATATTCCGGTATTGATGGATCACAAGTACTACGGCCAGGCAGGGGATAAGACTAAAATGGATATCCCCGAAGCAACGGTGGGACTGATAAGCGGCGGCATTCGCAATCAGGAACATCTTGAGGTTGCAGAAGAGATGAGAAAGAAATGCAAAATTATCATTGCACTTGGCACCTGCGCCACCCATGGCGGGATTCCCGCCTTAATCAATGAATTTACAAATGATGATCTTTTTAAAAGATATTATTCCACGGAATCAACGGACCAGCCCAATAAAATACCGGATGACGGTGTTCCGCCTCTTCTTGACAGATGTTATGCTGTTGATGAAAAAATAAAGGTGGATGTTTATCTGCCGGGATGTCCGCCCCATCCGGATAATATCATAAATGCTCTGACAGGTCTGATAAGCGGAAAAACAGAGGATCTGCCAAAAAAAAGTGTCTGCGACACCTGCCCTGCCATACGCCATGGCAAGGGTCAGGTTGAAAAACTGCAGAAATTTTTCATAACTCCTGAATTTAAAAATCCCGCTGAACCAATTGACAATATGAAATGTCTGCTGGAGCAGGGAATTCTATGCATGGGGCCTGTAACGCGGGCAGGTTGCGGAGGCGATAAAAAAACGCCCCGATGCATATCAGCAGGGGTTCCCTGCAGAGGATGTTATGGTCCTGTAAAACAAAATGGAAATCAAATGTTAGACATGCTTAATGCACTTGCATCCAATGGGATTGACATTAAATCGCTTCCGGAATATTCTTCAATGCTGAGATTTTCAGGTGCACATGATCTGCTTAAGCCAAAATATACAAAAGAGGAGGTTTAAATCATGGGTCAGGTTATCAATATACAACCCATAACCCGTATTGAAGGCCATGCATCCATTGAAATCAAATTAGATGATAATGGAAGCGTAAAGGACAGTAAGGTCCATTTCCTGGCGTTGCGTGGTTTTGAAAAATTTGTTGAAGGAAAGCCTGCAGAGGAAGTTCCCCGGATTGTTCCAAGAATCTGCGGAATTTGTCCATGGCACCATCACATGGCATCCATCAAAGCCGTTGATGACTGTTTCAACGTTACACCCGCACCTGCCGGAAGTATGCTGCGTGAGCTGATGCAGACCATTTCCCATCTTGAGGATAAACTGCTGCATTTCTTTTTTCTTGCTGCTGCTGATTTTGTAATCGGACCTGATGCAGATTATTCTGCACGCAATGTTATAGGAATTGCCCAGGCCAACCCTGAACTTGCAAAAAAAATAGTTACCATGCGCCATAAGGCCAAAATGATCCTTGAAAAATTTTCAGGCAAGGCAATTCATCCCATTACCGCTGTTACGGGGGGGTTTGCCAAGCCCATGACAGAGTCTGACAGAAAGGAAATTCTGGCGGAAATGCGTGAATTACTGGATTTTTCAATGTTCACCATTGAATTTGCAAAAAAAAAGGTTTTTCCTCCCTATATTGATACTGTAAAATCCCTTGGGCTTATAAAAACCGGTTTCCTGGGAACGGTGGACGATGAGGGAGCTTTGAATCTCTATGGCGGCAATCTTCGTATGATGAAACCTGACGGTACATATACGGATTTTTCTCCAAAAAATTATACAGATTATATCAGTGAGCATGTAGTACCCTATTCCTATGGTAAAATGCCCTATGCCCGTTTCTGGAATGAGGGCTTCTCCCTTGATCTTGATCAGCCAAAGGGAATTTACCGTGCCAATACACTGGCAAGAATAAATGTATGCGATAAAATGGCAACTCCAAAGGCCCAGGCGGAACTTGAAGAGTTCAGGGAAAAATTCGGACGTCCGACCCAGGCCACCCTGCTCTATCACTGGGCAAGGCTAATTGAAGCAGTTTACTCCTCTGAACACGCCATTGAGCTTCTTGAAAATAAGGCAATTACCGATCCCTATATCAGGGCAAAGGCAGAACCCAAGGCAGGCAGGGGTGTGGGATGTGTTGAAGCTCCAAGGGGGACTCTTATCCATGATTATACCACGGATGAGAACGGTCTTATAAAAACCGCTAACATGATAGTTGGAACAACCCATAATCTTGGTCCCATAAACATGAGCGTGGATCAGGCAGCAAGAAGCCTCATTAAAAACGGAGAGGTAACCGAGGGTATAATGAACAGGATTGAAATGGCGGTGCGTGCCTATGATCCCTGAATTTCCTGCGCAACCCATCGCCTGGACGGCGATTACGGCATCACAATAGCAGTTAAGGATTCCAGTGATAAACTTGTAAAATACTGGCCTGCTCCTTAAGTTTTAATCAGTAAAATGTGGGATTAATATTTGACCTGGACATTCTTTAACCTGATTGTTCAAAACAACAACATATTGGCCTGCTAAACCAGTATTTAATTTTATTCATTCACAACTTGCACGCCATCGCAAACACAGCTCCCCTGATACAAGTACAACATGTTGAACTTGGATCAGGGGAGATAAATTTAAGTCAAGACAGAAATCAAGACCTAAAAAATAGAAAAGAAAATAACTTGAGATTCCTAATGGAATTTTGAAAAATACCAGAAATTAAGATGATTTTCAGCGTAGCTCACCGTGATCCCTCAATCCAATTTAAAAAAATAATTGTATTTATTTGCATTTTCCCCTGTTGCGTATTAAGAATAAAGGAGAATCTTTTACAATCTGTAAAGTCGAGTCGAGTCGAGTCGAGTCGAATCGACTCGAATCAAATCATTTCATGTCATTTCATGTCATTTCATGTCATTTCATGTCATTTCATGTTAAATGGAGATAATTCCATTCCATATCGGGGGGGTAAAACATGCAGCATCTTTTTTCAAATCACGATGAATTTATAATCACCATTGAAGTTGTTCCACCCGAGGGAAATGATCCTGAACAGCTTCTTAAAAAACTTGGCCGGTTTGCCGATCTTCCCTTTCATGCCTTTAGTGTGGCATCCAACCCCGTGGCAAAACCAAAAATGTCGGCCATGGTGTTTACCCACCTAATACAGAAAGTTACAAAAAAACCTGCTATCCTGCATTTTACCATAAGGGACCACAACCGGCTGGGCCTGCAAAGTGAACTATGGGGAGCAAAAGCCCTTGGGATTGATACGGTCATTGCTGTAACGGGAGACCCCTCTGCCCGCAAAGCCGAGGAAAAGACATCCACTGTGGGAGATTTAAATGTGTTCCAGTTAATCGCCATGGCAAGAGATTCCGGTCTGAATACAGGTGCAGTACTTGATTTCAGGCCTGAAATCAACGGGCTTGCCCGCGAGGCAAA
>WGCX01000265.1 GCA_015493575.1 Desulfobacteraceae bacterium
CTGCGCTTCTGTGCCTCTCAACGAACATAAAAAGAGCATCAGTTACTCTGTCAAAAGTGAGTTCTTTCATATAAAAAACCTGTACATACACATTGAAAATTTTGTATAAAAGAGGATACTACATGGACACACTGGGAAATTATTCGGACAAGGCAATTGAACTGGTAATGGCATATGCGCCTAAATTGCTCTTGGCAATTATTACTCTTTTCATAGGTCTGTGGATCATAAATGTTGTCACAAACATTACAAGAAAAACCCTTGAAAAATCAAAAACAGATGCCACATTAATTCCATTTATTACCAGCATACTCTCATGGGCACTTAAGTTATTATTGTTCATCAGCGTTGCATCAATGATCGGCATAGCAACAACCTCTTTCATCGCTGTATTAGGTGCCGCAGGTCTTGCCATAGGTCTTGCCCTGCAGGGCAGCCTGGCAAATTTTGCAGGCGGTTTTCTTATCATTATTTTCAGGCCGTATAATGTGGGAGATCTTGTGGAGGCCCAGGGACATCTCGGGGTTGTGAAGGAAGTACAGATATTTAACACTATTTTACTCACCCCGGACAATAAAAGGATAATTATTCCAAACGGAACAATGTCAAACGGCAGTATAACAAATTATTCAGCAGAAGGCAGACTTCGGGTTGATATGGTATCGGTATTGCATATGAGGCTGATATTTCAAAGGCTAAAACGCTTTTGTCAGGCATGTTAGCCGAAGATGCCAAAGTCTTGAAAACTCCTGCTCCGACAATTGCCGTTTCAGAACTGGCAGACAGTTCAGTTAACCTCGTTGTACGTCCATGGTGCAATGCCAGTGATTATTGGGGTGTATATTTTAACACTATGGAAAATGCAAAGAAAGTATTGGAAGAAAATGGAATTTCAATACCCTTTCCCCAGCAGGATATTCATATATTCAATTCCAATTCATGAAATTTTGTGTCGTGCTTAATCTATAAAGAAGGTCGTGAACAATCTATAATTCAGGGTCTATGAGCAGTTTTCGGAACTTTAGTTTGACAAACATTAGCGCCAAAAAGACCTTGCTATTCGAGTAAAAATGGTATACATTTTATATCATGTATAGTTTTGAATTTGATAAAAATAAGAGCGCTTCAAATTTGAACAAACATGGGATTGATTTTGTCGAAGCTCAAAAACTTTGGTATGACCCTGATCTCATTGAAATCAAAGCAAGATGTGATAATGAACCACGGTTTTTAATAGTTGCCAAAATTAAAAAAAAACATTGGTCTGCTATCATCACCTATCGTAAAGACAAAATCAGAATAATATCTGTAAGGCGCTCCAGAAAATCGGAGGTAGAACTTTATGAAGCCTGAAGATTTTGACAAAAAATTTGATGATAACAAAAAAGATATTATTGATGATCTTGATTTAGCATCTTTGAGACGTCCAAACCTGAAGCAAAAAAGAGTGAATGTAGATTTCCCTGCCTGGATAATAGATTCTTTAGATAAAGAAGCTAAACGAATGGGGGTAACACGTCAATCTGTAATAAAGATTTGGCTGGCAGAAAGACTTGAAAAACTTGCGCTGACAAGGCGTTCGAATTGACTAATATCCCGTCCCAAAAGTTCTGACTATTATATTGGCAATTTATTTTTCGAAAAAATGGCTTGATTTGAACCTATTTTTATGTTAACAAACTATATAGTTGTCTTGTATAACAAGTAATTGTGAACGAAAAAGGCCCCACGAAAAAGGAAAAAGCTGAAAATGCATTGAATTCATTACTTCCAGTTTAAAAAAATCTTATCTTGAATATACGGCAGGAGCATAAAAAAATTTAAATTGCTCAAAAGTATATCAAAATATCTGGGACTGGATACTAGTGTTTTTTCATGGCATTAAAATTCAGAAAAGGGTAACCTTAATTAATTCATCCGTGATTCAATATAGTTTATTGGGACACTCATGTTCCAATTTAAGACGACTCTTGCGCCAAATCTATTACCTGTTTCACACAATCATCAAGGTGATCACGGACTTCTCGGAACCAGAAACGACAAACCCGCCAGCCAACTGAGCCAACTTGAAGATCCCGATAAATATCATCCTGTTTTCTTTCCCCGAATCTATTAAGGTGAAATGCCTCTCCATCCACCTCAATATCAATTTTTTCTTTAACCAGCGCCATATCCAGATAACGCCCAACCAATGGATATTGTTGTTGTGGATCTAATCCGGCCTTACAAAGTGCATTATACAGCATTTCCTCGCCAGGAGACTGGGAAAGCGTTTGTTGCGGTCGTTTCTCCACATCTTTTGTTAGATTAAGCAATGCTGTGGAGTTTACCTGAAGTGCTTTTTCTCGGACTATATTTTTATCCCCAACAACAATAAGGCAGGCGCGGGCACGGCTGACAGCCACATTATAGATATAACGGTTTTCATCGGCAAAAGCATACCATGATTGCCCTTTTTTCAGTTTACTGGTTATTCCGAGTACAAGAATAACCACATCTCTTTCTCCTCCTTGAAAACCATTTGCCGTATTCACATCTTTTCCCACATTAAGCAAAGGTTGAAAACGGTAAAGTTCCTGTTTCAATCGATTTGCCAAGTGTCTGAATGGAGTAATAACACCAATGGTTCCATCATAGCCATTTTTTTTAAAATCTTTAAGCAGGGATTTGACTTCAACAATTTCTCCATCCAGTGAGTCATGGATTTCTTTCCAGACCAAAGCCCGCTTAAACCCCATATTCTCAGGGAATTTAAGTTGCTTTTTATTCGTACGCACTTTCAATTTCCCTGTATAATATTCCTCAGCATTGAAAATTTTCCGGGACTTTCTGTTTTTTGATGTATAGATCACTTTGGCAATACCATCGTCAGATTTTTCTGCCGGTATATAAACCAGTCTTTCCTGGGAGAAGCAGGCACGAATGATATATCCTGCCAGATTGCCAGGCCCGGTTTTATCATCGGGTTCAATTCTGTCACCAACATATACATGAAAACCGGAATGATGCCAGAAAAGCATGTTCTCAATAACAGCATCGTTGATCTTTCCCTCTTTTCTGATGACAGGATGGACAAAAATGCCTGCGTTTACAAAAAAGGCCAATAAATATTCATGACCGCAATCTTCACAGCGGACTCTGGCAAAATCGAAATGCAGGTCTCCACAGTCCCGATATTTGAAAATCACTGTCATGATATAAGCCCGGCAATAGCTGTACCGGGATTTATACATATCATCCCAGATCCGTTCCAACTCTTCAAAATGATTTTCGACACATTTGTAATATGCGCTTGCCTTAGGATTGTGCGGCTGATAAACATCATAACTTCTTAAATATCGGCAAACAAGACCATTATAAAATAAATAAAATTATCTTCCTATTTTATTTTTTATGCTGCGTGCTTTTTCCCACAGGTCGAGATTGGACACCCATGCCCTCCATTTTTCAACTTCAAGGGGAACGTATCCGTTAATTGTATACATATCCCTTGACCATAATTTTGGAATACTGAAATTCTTTACAGAGGATTTCAGACGTGAGCTTAATTTAATTGTTTCAAAATTTTTATCCTCCTCCTGCGCTGTAAGTATATTATCTTTTGCACCGATAACCATAAAGTGCAGCCTGTTTAAGATATTAACCTCACTTGCCCCTGCATCCATATCAAGGGCAAGCAGGTTAAGATCGGGAAACAGCTCCCTTAATTTATTTTCCATGCCCCGTCCCGTGATATGATTTGAAATACAGCCAAATGGCTGCAGACAGACAATATTATTTATCCCGCCTTCGAGAAGGGCGATCATTTCAGCGGTTAAAAGCCAGCCCTCTCCGGCCTGATTGGCGAGATTGACAATTTCTCCGGTAATTTCGGATAATTTCCTTAAATCATGGCATTTACGGTAAAATTGAAAATTCTGCATCACTTTTTCAATTCTGCCGACATAGTATTTGGAATAGATTTCAAGGAGATTGTACTTTATCCTGTCGGCGATGGAACGTTTAAAAAGTGCATTCTGATCATAGGTTTCATTAATAAAATGCTGGGCAAAAAAACTCTGCAGAGGAGGCAGGATCACTTCGACACCCTGGCCAGAGAGCCATTCCACAATGTTTCCATTTGCAAAAATATTGTATTTTACAAAAATTTCACCAACAAGCCCTATTTTCGGGACCATGGGATTTTCGATCTCAATTTCATTAAACTCTTTTACAGCCTGTTTAAGGAGCTCTAAAAGGTAATGGAAATCGGCATTTTCGATTCCTGCCGCCATTTTATCAAGAAATTTTTTGTGCAGTGCTGCAGAATCACCTTTGTTTTTTTCCTTTACATGGGTGGATAAATACATCTGCGCCAGGGGATCTGCAAAAATAATTCCAAGTGCAAGGCGTTTTACAAGGGCTTTTTTATCTATTTTAAATCCTGCATGGGAACTGATCTCGTCATTGGATATGGTAATTACAGGAACTTCATTCAAACCTGCATCAGAAAGTCCTTTTTTTATAAGGGAAACATATGATGACGCACGGCACTGGCCTCCGGTCTGGGTGAGTATAACAGCTGTTTCATCCGGGTTGTACTTTCCGCTTTTAAATGCCTTTGCAATATCACCTGCAACAAGAACAGCAGGATAGCACATATCGTTGTTAATTGTTTTTAATCCAAGCTCAAGGGATTCCCTGTCCTGGGGCAAAAGCACATCAAGGCGGTATCCAAGGGGCCTGAATGCATGGGGTAACAGGGGAGAATAAAAAGGGGAAAAAAACGGAGCAATGAGAATTTTCTTTTTCTGTACCGTTCTTCCTGAAAAATTCGCCTCATGTTTTATGTCAATTTTAAGACTCTGTTTTATACCGTAGTTCATGGGCTGATACCTGCCTGCATTTTCCTTTAAAGCCTCTAACATGGAGCGAAGCCTTATTTTTACTGCTCCAAGGTTTGCAATTTCATCCATTTTGATCAGGGTGTAAATTTTACCATTTCTGCGGATAATGTCCCTGACTTCATCCGTAGAAATGGCATCGGGTCCGCATCCAAAGGATGTGATCTGGACAAGCTCAATATTTTTCATCCGTCCTGCCCACTTTGCAGCGGCATAGAGCCTGTTTGTATAACTCCACTGGGTTAAAACGTTAAGGTCATCAAGGGACACCTGATTTTCAGCAACAGGCACTGCATGCTCGCTTATCACATTTACACCGAGTTGCGTTAGAAGGCCAGGAATACCGTGATTGACAAGAGAATCCATGTGGTAGGGCCTGCCTGCAAGAACAATGGTTGTCGATGCAGATGCATTTTTCCTTTCCCTGACAAGTTTTTCTGCCATATTCCTGATATCTGCAGTATATGCCTTTTGTGCTGAAATACCTTTTTCAACACCCCTTGATACTGTTTTATAATCTATTTTAAACTGCTTAAAAAAAAGATATAACTGGTCACGCAAAAGTGTCATTTTTTTAAAGGAAACAGCTGGATTGTCAATGGGGATATTAAATCTTTTTTCAGGATCCACAGCGTTTTCTATGAGATCGGGATACCCCGTAACCACAGGGCAGTTAAAGGAATCAACCACATTGTCGTATTCCTGTTTTTCATACACCACTATGGGATAAAAAATTCTGTCCACTTTTTTTTCAACAAGATCAAAAATATGACCGTGGACAAGTTTTGCAGGGAAACATATGTTTTCCGACATTACAGTGGAAACACCTTTTTCATATAGTTTAAAATTCGATTCAGATGAAAGAACCACCCTGAATCCGCATTCCGTTAAAAAAGCAGCCCAGAACGGAAAATTTTCGTACATATTCAGGCATCTTGGAATCCCATAGGTCAAAACAGGCTCATTTGCAGGTTCGAGATTTCTGTCAAATAAAAGTTTTATCTGCTCTTTAATCAGATTTTTTCCCTTGAACTCAGGATTGGCATTATTGCTGAAATGACGCTCACACCTGTTTCCGGTATAAAAAGTGTTGCCATTGGCAAAGGAAAGTTTTAAAACCCTGCACTGGTTTTCACAGCCTCTGCACACAATCTCTTTTTTTGAAAAATTACTGCCCGTCACTGTGTCTAAAATGGTGGTAAAAGCCCCTGTATTTTTATTTTCAGGTTTATTTGCCGGTATATTTTCCGAAAATTCCACAGTACTATAGTTTGAAAGAGCGGTCAGCGCTGCTCCGTATGCCCCCATTAATTCAGGGATATCCGGTCTTACAACTTCCCTGCCAAGGAGTAATTCCAGGGCGCGCAGCACAGCTGGATTTTTAAAGGTTCCACCCTGGACAAGTATTTTATCTCCAAGGGTATCTGTATCTTTTAATTTGAGCACTTTGTACAGGGCATTTTTAATCACGGAAAAGGCAAGCCCAGCCGAAATATCGGATATATCAGCCCCTTCACGAAGGGCCTGCTTCACCCTTGAATTCATAAAAACAGTGCACCTTGTCCCGAGATCAAAGGGAGAATTTTTTTTGCAGGCAATATCGGCAAATTCCTCAACGCTGTATCCAAGGGAGCGGGCAAATGTCTCAATAAAAGACCCGCATCCGGATGAGCATGCTTCATTTACCTGAATTTCCGACACAGCATGGTCACGGATATAAATTGCCTTCATATCCTGGCCTCCTATGTCAAGGATAAAAGATACATCCGGCTCAAAATATCTTGCTGCCCTGTAATGGGCCATGGTTTCAACAACACCGTCATCGATTCCGAATGCCGCCTTTATAAGCCCTTCACCATAGCCCGTTGCCGCTGCACGGAAAATGCGTGGAGAAAGCCCGTACCCGTTAAAATGTTTTTTTACCTCATCAAATCCTTTTTCAACGGCTTTTATGGGATCTCCGTTATTGGAGCCGTACCAGCCATATGCAAGTTTGCCTTTATCATCAATCATGACAATTTTTGTGGTTGTTGAGCCTGAATCAACTCCAAGAAAAAAACGGGGGAAAAAATCTGGTTTTTCCGTTCCAATGGTATCCGGATTAATCCTTGGCACTTTAACCCTGTTGTGTCTTTTGTTCCAGATTTCAAATTCCGTTTTATTGTTAAATAAAGGATTAAGTCTTTTTGTACCGCCCACAGATGACAGGGGGATACCCTGTTTTGTCATGGATAAAAATTCGCTGATTTTTACTGCAAATGGTTTTTCGCTTTCAATCATTGCAGCCCCCATTGCAGGTATAAGCTCGGGATGCTCCGGTATCAGGCATTCATTGGGTTGATCCTGTCTCAGTAAATTTATGAACGCCTTCCTTAAATTGGGATAAAAAGTTAAGGGACCTCCGCCAAATAATATTTTACTCTCTATTGACCGTCCATGGGCAAGGGATGTTATCACCTGGAGTGCTACGGAATGAAATACCGATGCAGCAATATCTTCCTTTGATACATGACGGCTTAACAATGCCTGGATATCTGTTTTTGCAAACACCCCGCACCTTGATGCAATGGGATAAATATTTGTTGATTTTCCTGCAAGTTCATTGAGTTTTTTCACATCAATATTGAGAAGTACGGCCATCTGGTCGATAAAAGCACCTGTTCCCCCTGCACAGCTTCCGTTCATGCGGATGTCCGGTCTGAAATGATCATCAAAAAATATGATCTTTGAATCTTCCCCGCCAAGTTCAATAAAAGTTCTCACTTCTGGGAACATCTTTTCAATTAAATGGGCAGAGGAAACAACTTCCTGGACAAATGGGATATTAAAGCTCTCGGCAACACCCATGCCTGCAGATCCGGTTATTTTAAGGTCAAATTCAATATCCCCGAGAACCTCCACGGCATTTTCCAGAATTTTATGAATCGTTTCAATGGTTTTTGCCTGGTGACGTTGATACCGTGAAAAAATAAGATTCCCTTTATCATCCAGCACTGCAAGCTTTGCCGTTGTTGAACCGATATCTATTCCTGCGTGATATTTACAGTTTGTTTTGCTGTTTTCTGTCATTGTGTACCTTTTTAACTCGTGAGTTTAATTATCCATCAGTGTGTAGTTTCATTCTTTGTTGTGTCCGAAGGACATGGGAGTTATAAAAAGAAATAAAACATAACCCATTACTTTTATTGGCTCCGCGCCTTTGGCCCATAATTTATTGTGAGGTAAATCTGGGTCAAATCCAGATCGGTCTCATGGGGGTTATATAAAAATGCAGCTCAAAGTGTCGACAGCGTAAGCCTCCTGTGGGTTATGGATCCAGTCCATCAGGACACAAAGGCGATCAGGTATTTTGCCTTGCCGGGCGTTAAGAAGCGCAGGCTGTTTGAGGACATACTTGACCGCAGTTCCTGCGCTTTAGCTCGGCAAGGCAAAATACCCGCCGACTGTCCTTAGGCTGGATCTATCACCCACAGGGGGCGGCATTATGCCATTATCATTTTTATCATTTGTCAGAATATTTTCATCATTTGTCAGAATCTTTGATTCTTAGAGGTTGCTGGATTTTGATCTGATCCAGCTCCGCCTCATGGCCATTATATGACATCATTTCGGTTTCTTTTTCATATAATCCTTTATGGAGCAGAATGTGTCCACAAGCGAGACAACAAAAGATTCCATATAAAGCGGCGGTGAAAGTGTAAGTGGCCACATATGTTTTTTAATGATATCCTCTTCCTTTTTTGTAAGATGTGTAATTTTTTTTGCATTTGCAAGGGAGATTGCAGGATGCCTGAAGCCGTGGAGCTTCGGCCCTTCATGGAGCCAGTCGTAAAAAAAAAGATCGTGGAGTATGCCGGCTTTCACAATGGCCCTGCAGTCAAGTGACAGTTTTTTTCCAATGCAAAAGCTTAAATATGCAACCTCTATTACATGGCCAAGCCTTGTCTTGCCGTTGTGATGTTCATATTGTGCAAGTTTTCTCACCTCGGGAAGTTCTGTCACAGGTCTCGCTATTTCCATAAATTCTTTATCAATAATAATTTTTTCTTCTTTGGTAAAAAATAAAAATCTATGAAACACAAGGCTTAAAAAATCAACGGCCATTATGCTTATTATCATTCCGCCAGAAATCAATTTTACAAATAACGGCAGTTGTAAAGCGACTGTCCTGTAAAATGGCATTATAAGATATTCAAATCCAAATGCAAGCATTATCCAGTAAATGGAATATTTAAGACAGATATGTCCCTTAAAGTTAAATCTCTGGTC
>WGCX01000266.1 GCA_015493575.1 Desulfobacteraceae bacterium
GAAAATTTTGCAAAACGGGGGTCAGGCTTTTCTTATTCGTTGTTATCAAACAGTAAATATATGTTAATCTCAAAAGTTAAGATAATGACAATAAGGAAAGCCTGACCCTCTCAAACCTTTAATGTCTGATAAAAACTTGATAATCGAGTGTTAGGGAACTGGAAGAAAATAATATACGTATATCGTGCAGTACTTTTGTTCGTTTTCAAGGCGTTATGACAGGTGCATAGTCGAACTATGTGCCTGTTATCACAACAGAGAAAACGGGCAAAAGGGCAAACAGGATGCGTAAATTATTTTTTGGAAGTTCCCTTATGTCTGTTCCATATGAAAAATACTCTACTCAAATAAAATATTTAAAAATTTACTGCTCCTGTTTAAAGCGATCTCCCTGTAATCTCCAAGAAAATTTCCAATATCCTTTAAAAACTCCACTCCTTTATCATGTCCGCCGTCAAGGATAGATCTTCTTGTCTCTGCAATGGAATCAAAAAAAAGGTCAAGCACTTCGCTTACATATCTGTTTTCTCCCACGAGAGTTGCATAAAGATCAGGATCCTGGGCAAACAGTCTTCCCATTATATCTGAATTTATTCTGAATATCGGGGTTGAAATGGAAAATGCTTCATTTGGATGAAGATCCATCTTCTGAAGTGTTCTTGCCATGCTGATGGCAATAAAGTGTGTAAGACCCTGAACAAGGGCCATATGCCTGTCATGATCAGCAGGATCAAACTCGGTCACCTTTGCACCTGCCATGGAAAAAATATTTTTCACCCAGGAAAAACCGGTACTGCCCCTTCCCGGGCATAAAATTATATTCTGGGCTTTTATAGAATCAGTAAAAGGGCCGAACATGGGATGGATGCCAACAACTTCAGATTTCGAATATTTGACCATTGCATTGACAATATCCTCTTTTTGTGAACAGAAATCCATGAGGAGCTGTTCTTTTTTAAGAAGATGGCCGATATCTGATACAATTTCAATGGCAGCGTCTATGGGAGTGGATAAAATAACAACACTGCACTCACATGCAAGGTCTTTGTTCGTTATTTCAGTGTCAAGATCCGAAATCAAAACATCATAGCCTGTGGTTTCGAAAAAATTCTTAAACCAGACACCCATACTGCCTTTCCCGCCTATTATACCTATTTTATCAATAATCACTTTATTGCTTTCTTATTTTTATTATTGCCATGAGGCTGATCTGAACTGCGGCATTGTACTGCTTTCTGCCTTAATATATGATCGGCAAGAACAATACTGACCATGGATCGGCAAACGGCATTAATCCTTGGAACTGCCGACACATCATGCCTGCCCTCTGTTGAGATGACATAGGGTTCTCCATTCTCATCAATTGTATTCTGCTCACGTAAAATTGAAGGTATGGGCTTTACATGCACCCTGGCAATTATTTCATCACCATTGGATATTCCCGCAAGAATCCCGCCCGAGTTATTTGTCTCAAAGCCTGTTTCCGTTATCTGATCGTTGTTCTCATACCCTGTCATTTCTGCAGCATGAAATCCTGCTCCTATTTCCACACCCTTAACAGCACCTATTCCCATGAGGGCCTTGGCAAGATCAGCATCAAGCTTGTCAAAAACAGGATCTCCAAGACCCGGGGGCACATTTGCAGCCACGACTTCAACAACTCCCCCAATGGAATCACCTGATTTTTTTACCTGTTTTATTCTTTTTTCCATTAATTTAAAAGCTTCGGCATCCGGGCACTGCAATGAATTTTTATGAATTTCATCCAAATCAAAATGTACAGCTTTTATTCCGCCAAGAGCAAGAGTATAAGCAAAAACATCTATGTTATACTGTGACAGCAAAGCCTTGGCCACGGCTCCTGCAGCAACCCTGGCAGCTGTCTCCCTTGCAGATGCCCTTCCCCCGCCCCGCCAGTCACGAATTCCATATTTTGCTTTATAGGTGATATCTCCGTGACCGGGTCTGAACAATTGTGCATTTGCAGCATAGGAACGGGAATTGGCATCCCTGTTTTTTATCATGATTGCTATTGGAGTTCCGGTGGTAAGGCCATTAAACACACCCGAAAGAATCTCAGGTATATCCGGTTCCTTCCTTGATGTGGAAGCTGTGCTTTTGCCTGGTTTTCTCCTGTCAAGTTCATTTTGCAGCATTGCCTCGTTAAGTTCAATTCCGGGAGGGCATCCATCCACAACAACTCCCGTTGCCTTTCCATGGGATTCCCCCCATGTTGTTATTTTAAAAATAGTACCAAAACTGCTGCCCGGCATTGCTTTTGCTCCTTTCTATATTTTTTAAAATAAGAATTCCAATATTTGTCAGAATCTATGATTCTTTGAGGCCGTTTAAGAGTCACCAGATCTGCCTCATGGCCGTTACAGAATATGAATTTTCCGTTTTATGTTTTCTGCAGTTTTTCGAGGTGACAATTCAGATGTATCAAATTCAAAATCACATGCATTCATATAAATGGGAATACGCCGGTTTAAAACGGAAAAAGTTTCATCCTCAATTGTCCTTCCGGTTAAAGACGGCCTCAGACCTGATGTTTCGGGATCTTTCATCATCCTGCGGATAATAATATTTACCGGAGCCTTAAGCCAGATAACAATCCCGTTTTTTTTCATGAACCGGACATTTTCATCAAGGGTTATAATCCCCCCGCCGGTTGCAATAATATGACTATTCAATTTATCCGTTTTAAACAGAATCTGCTTTTCAATTTCCCTGAATTTTTCCCACCCGTGATTTTCAACTATGGAAGCTATGGACATGGACATTTGTGTTCTTATCTCTTTGTCAATATCAAGAAACAAAAAGTCAGACATGGCGGCAAGTTCCCGGCCTGTTGTTGTTTTTCCGGTGCATCTGTATCCTATCAGATAAATATTTTTATTAAAGGGCATCAAACACTTCCCAGAATGTCGGGAATGATTTTCCAACACATTCCTCATTCTCAATGATAATCCCCGGTACTTTCAACCCTGCAATGGAAAATGCCATGGCAATTCTATGATCGTTAAATGTTTCAATAATCCCACCGGACATGGCACCGCCTGTAACTGATAAAAAATTTCTTCCCTGTTTTGCTTTAATTCCTATTTTTGTAAGCTGGGACACAACAGCATCAATACGGTCGCACTCCTTTTCCCGAAGATGGGCAATATTTCTGATCATTGTTTCTCCCCTGGCAAAGGATGCAACAACGGCAAGGGTTGGTACAACGTCCGGAATATCAGACATATCAACATCAACACCCTTAAGATCCCCTTTGGAACTATTTTTTCCTGCTACACTTATTCCATCTGCATGATAAACTATCCTGCACCCCATCTGTTCAAGAATATCAAGGAATCTCAAATCCCCCTGCAGTGAATTTTTATGTATATTTTCAACTTTTATTCTCTTCCCTGTAACAGCACCTGCCGCCCAGAAATAGCTTGCATTGGACAGATCAGGTTCAACAATAAATTCTTTTCCCTGATACACCTGGTGCCCTGAAACATGATAATTTAATGCATTTATCTTTTCAGCTTTAACATTGAATTTTTTCATAATATCTATGGTAAGATCAATATAAGGTGAAGAAACCGGAAGACCGGGCAGCTCAATATCAAGGCCATGTTCCAGAAGAGCGCCCATGATCAAAACAGATGAAAGATACTGGCTTGTCCTGGAACAATCGAGAATAATCTTCCCGCCCTTTTTCATTTTTCCGTTTATCCTCACGGGAGGGCAATCATTTCCATGGATCGAAGCTGCATCAATACCAGCCATTTTCAAAGCACTGATCAGGCCGCCCATGGGACGTTGACACATTCTCTCATCTCCCGTAAGAACATAAGTTGTTTCTCCAAGGGATGCAGTCCCTGCAAGAAGCCTCATGGATGTACCGGAATTTCCAAGATAAATTTCTCTGTCACATAATCCTGGTTTTCCATTAAATCCGTAAACTTCAAAAGTATTATTCTCTTTTTCTTTGATCACTGCCCCCATTTCTTCAAGGCCTGCAATGGTATAAAAAAGATCATCACTTTTCAGAATATTTTTAATTAAAGATCTGCCATTGGAAAGGCATGCGCAGATCATGGCCCTGTGTGATATACTTTTTGAGCCTGGGATTTTTATTGAGGAATCTTCAATGTCCCTTGTTTTTATTAATTTCACCTTTTATGTTATTTCCTTAAAATTTTACTATAGTTCCTTACTGCTTAAATTCCTGTCAAAACAAACAGGAAATTAGGGAGAATCAAATTGGCTGCGGGCATCGTCCGCCTTGAATAATGCTGTTACCACTGTCGCTGTAAACAGGATTGACCATCATTGAATGTTTCAGCTTTGATTTTCATTGATGTAATCCTCTACCCTCCGGCGCATCAACTTTACCGGTGCCCTGTGTCCCGTAAAAAGCTCAAACTGAGCAGCTCCCTGATTTATAAACATTGAAAGTCCGTCAACAACTGCACACCCTGCAGCCTCTGCATCCTTTATGAATTTTGTCCTTAGAGGATTATACACAATATCCATAACTGTCATATGCTTTTTAAACAGATCAGCCGGAACCGGACTTTTGTTAACATCGGGTATCATTCCAACCGGAGTGGTATTTATAATAATATCAGGATCAATTTCACTTATATTTTCAAGGCCGATGAACCTGCCTGCAGTCTGTTCAGCAAGAATTTTACCCCTTGGCTCTGACCGGTTTCCAATAAAAACCATGCCCTTTTCCTTCTTTATACCAAAGGCAACTGCTCTTGCAGCTCCTCCTGCACCAATAATACATACCCTTTTCTTTTCAATGGACAATCTCTGTTTCAACGGTTCAATGGCACCATAACTGTCCGTGTTAAAACCGGTCAGCATCCCATTATTGTTTACAACAGTGTTTACAGCGCCTATTTCACCGGCAAATTTATCAATTTCATCAAGAAAAGGAATAACACTCTGCTTAAATGGTATGGTAATGGACACACCCTTTATGCCAAGTTCTCTTATGGATTCAATGCCTTTTTTGATATTTTTAATCATAAAAGACAGATAAACTGCATTTATCCCTTTTGCAGCAAAAGCAGCATTATGCATTAAAGGTCCTAAGGAATGGGAAACGGGATTTCCAAAAACTCCATACAATTCTGTTGAAGAATCAATCATCTTTTTAAAACCTTAAGGCCTGACTCCGTTAATTTGTAAATATTCAGCCTTATCATGTAAATTTTGGACAGTGCTTCCCTGTTCAATCTTACCGGCAGGTTAATACTTTAAAACGACTCCATGCATTTCAGGCAGTCATCTCTCCATATACAGGTTTTTTCGTTGCAGGACTTTACCCGGTCAGTGCCATAGCATTCAATATTCTGCTCTCTTTTTTGAATGGCATGAATGATATCTTTTTTTTTCATTCTGTAAGTGTTTATACCCATGCCTTTAGCCATCTTTCTTATATCATTGAATTTCATTTTATTTCTCCTTCAGAATACTCCCTGAAGCGAGCGATGCCCGCAACCAATGTGCCTGCTCAATTTCTTCCTTTTTATTACAGAAATTCAGGGGTAAGGCACTAATTAAAAAATAAACCTGTCTTTCTATCCTCCAAGTTTGTGAATTCTAACGGCATCAAGAGGACAGGCCTCAATACAATCCCAACACCCCATGCACATATCCTGAAAAATCATGGGCTGTTCAAAAGGACCGTCCATCTGTTTAAAAACCTTATGTGTACATGTCCTGGCTGCGACACAAAGTCCTCTCTCCGGACTGCACTTCAAAGGATTACAAATATCATAATCCACAATGGCAAATGTTTTTTTGGCCTGCATTGACATTAACAATCTCCTTAAAATTCATTTTTTTAATTCATAAATATTACTATTAATTCATCCTCATGGCAACGAATACTTAAAGGTGTTGCAGATAAGGTGTTGCAGATCCGGACAATCTCGATTGCCCGGTCATGTTAAATGTTTCTGTAAATCTTTTCAACTTTGTTAAAACCATATTTTCTCTCAAGACGTCGTACTATAAAATGACCACTGCCCATATCCTGAAAATGATCAATAAATATCGTATTGACAATTGCTCCGCCTGCTGCTCCTATTGCAGGAATTGTCTGGGCAGCGGTTTTTTCCGAAACCTGAATGCTGAAACGCTCTGAAATTTGAACAATTAATCGAACAAGAGCAGGTGCACCTTCATCCGTAAAACCCTTTGCCGCTATATATTCAGCAGCTTGTGAGACTGATTGTGCCAGAGCAGCACGTACTGCAAAATATCCGGATTCAGCTGCATCATCACTGCTGCCAGGTCCGCCTAAGGCAAAAACTTCAAGGCATGCCATTTTAGACTCAATTGAAAATATATCTTCTCCTTCACTTCTTGCAATATCAGCTATGGAGCGCAGCATTATTGTTGTTGAAACAGGCAATTCTATTGACAGTGCTGGCAAACCGAAAAATCCACCTATACCACCTGTTACTGCCACTGCAAATTTATGCCAGCTGTTTGATGAATGATCACCAGGAGTATTATTCATTGTAAAAACAGCTGCATCTGCAGCCTTTGATAATGCTGTCCGAGTAATTTCAAAAACTTTTAACCGCCAGTTATCCGGCAATAATTCAAAGCCTTTTTCAATTGGCGTTCCAATTAAATCGGCAATTTTCGCAGCAATACCGGGATATTCAAGAAGTTTTTTTGCTTTTTTTAAATCATCCAGATCCCTTTGCTGAAATTCCATATCTATCCTCTATAACCCCCATGTCCTTCGGACACAACAAAGCATGAAACACTTGCAATTTTTCGAAAAAGGTCATAGCTATCATAATTTTTTTTATTAACCAAAATAAAAGATGGAGGATAGC